>DBVK01000074.1:214-4219 GCA_002308135.1 Bacteroidales bacterium UBA1266 | reverse complement strand
TACCTGAAGGAGCATGGGGTGAGCATTTGGGACGAATGGGCGGATGAGCACGGGGACCTGGGGCCGATTTACGGCGCCCAGTGGCGTTCCTGGAAAAACGCCCGGGGAGAGCGTATGGACCAGTTGCAGGAAGTGATACGCCAAATCAAGTGTCAGCCCGATTCCCGCCGCATGATTGTATCGGCTTNNCCACCCTGCCATGTGCTGTTCCAGTTTTATGTGAGCGAAGGCGAATTGTCCTGCCAGCTCTACCAGCGCAGCGCCGACGCCTTTTTGGGCGTGCCCTTCAATATCGCCTCCTATGCCTTGCTGACCATGATGGTGGCGCAGGTTTGCCAGCTGAAACCCAAGGAATTTGTGCACACTTTCGGTGATTTGCATCTGTATTCCAATCATATAGACCAGGCTCGCCTGCAATTGGAGCGCGAACCCTACCCGTTGCCGAAAATGCTGCTGAACCCCCAGGTGAAGCGTCTGGAGGATTTCCAGTATGAAGATTTCAAATTAATAGATTATCAGGCACATCCTCACATAAAAGCGGAGGTTGCCGTATAAGCCCCCTTGTTTGGGAAAAGAGTCAAGTGTTCATTTAAAATATCAGAAGTATGGAAAATATTATTGTTGGAATTGACTTTTCAAGTTGTTCAAAAAATGCGTTGGAACACGCGCTGTCGGTGGCGAGGGCTTTGAAGGCCAAGCTGACCTTGCTGTATGTGATGTCTCCGGACACCCGCGTTGCGGACGGTGACGATTCGGGCAGTCTGGAGAAAAAAGTGACGGACAAGCTGGAAGCCTGGGCGAACGAGTACCGTTCCAGCTATGCCGATATCAAATGCAAGGTGCGTGTGGCCAGCGGAAAGATTTTCAAGGAAATCAACGATGAAGCCGAAGCGCAGGGGAATGCCCTGATTTTTGTGGGAACCCACGGAAGCAGCGGTTTTGAAGAGATGTTCATCGGAAGTTCGGCTTTCAAGGTGGTCAGCAGCTCCTCCTTCCCCGTGTTCACTATCCGGGAGGCTAACGACATACGCCGTCACCTGGACAATATGCTGCTGCTGGTAGACAGCAATATGGAAACCCTGCAGAAGGTCAAATTGTCGGCTGTGCTGGCCAAGGCCTTCAATGCCAAAGTGCACATCCTGGGTATGCACACCGAAGGCGCCAATGCGGAGAACAAGGCGTTGGTGCAGGCTTTCACCAAACGGGCGGAATCCTACATGACCGAGCGCAACATCCGGACGGAATGCCATTTCATGGATGTGGACGCCAAGGAGCCGGAACGCATTTTCGAATTTGCCGGGCAGCACAACATCAACCTGCTGGTGTGCATGAAGGAAATCGAACTCTATGCGGACCGCCTTTTTGTGCTGACCTCGTTCAACAAGCGCATTGTCAACCGTTCCCCTATTCCGGTGCTGACAATTCCGGTGGACGAAGCCATCTATCACAACATGCATGCCTGAACGCCTGCGCGTAAATAAGCAAAAGCGGATGTTCCCAAGGGGCATCCGCTTTTTTTTTGTTGCTGAAAAAGGCTTTCGCCCAAACGGGCTATTTGCGCTCCAGTTTCTGGTAGGTGCTGAGCCAGCGTTCCGGAAGCTCTCCCTGGCAGGCGGTCTCGTAATCCTTGCGTGTGCAGGGGATGAGGTACATGCGCTCGAATTTGGCCTTTTTGTCCGCGCAAGGCACCTCCATCCACCAAAGGTGACTGGTCTTGCTTTCGTAAAAATTGATCTGGTACAGCCGCTGCTGCAGTTCCACGATGTATTTGACGCAGTTGTCCTGCAGGAGGTCCGGCTGCTCGTTGCTGCGGTAGTTGAAGCCTTCCAGGAAATACCACAGCATTTCGGCAATCAGCATCGCGCTTTGGTTGGCGATGTCGCAGCTGGGGTTGTATTCGTAAATGCCGAAAGCGCCGACGCGCCCGGAAGCCCCCGCGTAACGGGATATGGTGCATATTTCTTTGCCGCTCAATCCGTTTGGGGTCACCTGCCGGCATCCCGGAGCGTCTGAAAAACGCACGGCTGCCATGTCGATGCTGACGATGGCGGAATCGCGCAAAATGGGCTCGCATTGGTGAATGTCCTCCTGCAGCAGGCCGAGGCGGGTGGCGTCGAAGCGCAATTTTTCCATCAGGGCCACATCGTCCGGGCTGACCAGGTAGGATTGGTAGCCCAAATTGCTGTAATTGAACAGGTAATTGGGCTGGCGCAGTATGATTTTATGGAAATAGGCATCCGAACTGTCTTCGGAAAGCTTGTTGCCGATATTGAACCTGGGGTCTACGGAGGTGATGTTCACCACTTCCTGCAATTGCTCGTAAGCCAAATAGTTGGCATAGGTCAGGTCCTGGCTTCCGCCCAGAATCACGGGCAGTATGCGCTGGCTGATCAGGAAGGCCAGCACTTCGGCCAGGGCATGGTAGGTGTCGTTGATTTCCTTGCCGACGCGGAAATTCCCCAGATCCGCGGTGGCCGGCATGTCGTTCATGCGGTACAGGCGGTAGAAGGCTTTGCGGATTTCGTCCGGGGCCATGGAGCAGCCCACGTTATCGTAAGCCTTGCGTTCTTCCGGCACCCCGATGAGCACGATGCGCACCGCCTCCAGCGACGGAAATCCCGCCTCTTCCGTGTGCAGGCGCAGGTTTCCGCCTATGTGCCGCTTGTCGTCCAAGGGAAGGTTGTATTCCAAGTCCTCCAAGGAGAGCGGGGAGAAATAACTGGCTATCTGTGTTTCCATTAGGCCTTGCTTTTACGGGTGGTGGCTTTCCTTTTGCGGGTGGCCGCCTTTCCGCTGGCGCTTCCCTCCTTGATGATGCCGGTGCATTGGGCGTAGGTCAGCTCGCTGATGTTGCTGTCCTTGGGGAGTTTGTAGTTGCTGCCCTTGTAGGCGATGTAGGGGCCGTATTTGCCTTTCAGCACCCTAAGCTCGGCATCCTCCTCAAAACGGCGGAGCACAAACTTCTCCTCGTATTTGCGTATCACATCCTTGGCCTGCTCCACACTCACGCTGTGGATGTCCGTGTCCTTGGGTAGTGCGTAGAAATGTTTGTTGTACAGTATGTAAGGGCCGAACTTGCCGACGGCGACGGAAAGGGGCATGCCGTCCCATTCCCCGATGACGCTGGCTTCCTTGCTCTTCTCGGCCTTTTGTATCGTCTCCATGATTTCTATGCAGCGGTCCATGCCGATGCTCCACAAATCCTCCGTTTTCGGGAGGGCGTAGAATTTGCTGTTATACTGGATGTAGGGGCCGTAGCGTCCGATATTGACCACCACGGGCAGCTCGTTGTAGGTGCCGACCGTCCGGGGCAGCTGGAACAAGGCCATGGCCTCCTCAAAGGTGATGGTGTCTATGCTCTGTTGGGGAAGCAGTTTGGCGAAGCTCAGCCGGTCCTCGCTGTTGGAGCGGCCCCGTTGCACCACCGCGCCGTAGCGGGCCAGTTTGGCGTACACGTTGTAGCCGNNCGCCCAGCAGCCTTTCCCCGCTGGCTTTCTCGGATTTTTTCAGGGTGGTCTCTATGGATCGGTGGAAATTCTTGTAGAAGCCCGTCATCATTTTCCGCCATTCCAGTTTGCCTTGGGCGATTTTGTCGAAATCCTTCTCCACATCGGCCGTGAAATGGTAATCCATGATGTGTTCGAAATGCTCGGTCAGGAAGCTGTTGACCACGTTGCCTATGTCGGTGGGAAGCAGCTTGCCTTTCTCAACGCCCACTTTCTCCTTTTTGGTGGTGGCGGAGACTTTGCCTTTTTTGCAGACCAGCACGCGGTATTCCCTTTCAACGCCCTCTTTGTTGCCTTTCACCACGTAGTTCCGCTTTTGGATGGTGGAAATGATGGGCGCGTAGGTGGAGGGGCGGCCGATGCCCAGTTCCTCCAGTTTGTGCACCAGGCTGGCCTCGGTATAGCGGTAGGGCGGAAGGGTGTGCTTTTCCGTCGCCTGCACCTGCTCGTTCCACAGCGGCATGCCCTGCTTCAGGGCGGGAAGCTCGCGGCTCTCCTC
>DBVK01000074.1:0-120 GCA_002308135.1 Bacteroidales bacterium UBA1266 | reverse complement strand
CATCTGGGAGGCCAGGGTGCGTTTCCAGATCAGCTGGTACAAACGATCGGCCTGGCTGTCGGAGCCGCCTAAGGCGCTTTTGCTCATATAGGTGGGGCGTATGGCTTCGTGGGCTTCCTG
>DBVK01000051.1 GCA_002308135.1 Bacteroidales bacterium UBA1266 | reverse complement strand
TTTATCTGTGGAGGTTGTTCTATCATTTATTTATCCCCTTTTCAAAGTGCAAAGATACAAAAAATTCTTATAGATTCCCGAAAAATCTATAAGAATTTTCATTCATCAACGCTAAACCATTATGATATGTATTTGATTTACAAAATCACACATAACCCACCACTAACCATAACGAGATTCCGCCCCATCAAAAACTTATAGATTTAATATGAATCTATAAGAATTTATGGCTTTTTACATCTCTTTTTATAGAAATGAGATACTTGATCAATTTTGTCTAATGTTATGTCTTCTGTTCTTTCGCTTTCCTATACTCTGTCGTTTAAGAACGGGTGGTTTGCCTCCACCTTCTTTTAACCTAAGCGGAAAGCGCCCTATCCCCTTCATGGCCTTGACCGCTTCCGGGTCCATGCCCTGTGCCAACAGCTTGCGGGCGATTTCCCGGGGCCTGGCCTTTTATTTCGGCGTGGTGATAACCAGCACCACGCACAATATGCCATAAATGACATCCGGTATCCAGACCGAAAGCAGAGGCGACACGCCGCCATAGACGGCAAATACCTGGGACATCTGCTGCAAGAGCACAAAAGAGAAGGTAATGACCAGACCCACCAGCAAATGCAGGCCTATGCCCTCCCGGGTTTTACGGGACGATACACAGACCCCCACAATGGTGAGAATCAGCACGGAAACCGGCCCTGTCATGCGGCGTTGCAGCTCCACCTCGTAGGATTTGACGGTATCGGATCCCCGTGCCCGCTCCTCCTGCACAAATTTACGTATCTGGGGCGTAGTCATGATTTCCGCGCCACACTTTATATACACCATATCAGACACTTTCAGCGGAAGCACCGTGTCCATGCGGGATCCTTGTTCAAAACGCTCCTCCCTTCCGTTGAACCAGCGTTTGCAATACTGGAACAGATTCCACTGCTGCGCTGTGGAGTCCCAGTGTATGGTCTGGGCGCTCAACTGGTAGTTCACCCCTTTGTCATCCATCTGCTCGTACCAGAAGGAATAGCCCATGCTGTTTTCCACATCCCAAAAATGCACATAGGCATAGGAATCGGGGGACAGGCGGATATGATTGTCCATGTCCTTGGAGCGCACCTGCCGGGAGACATATTGCTCCTTGAAAATCATCATATTTCTGGACGTTCTGGGAATCAAATAGTTGTCCATATAAAAAGAGACAGCCCCCAGCAGCGCTATGGTGACCACGTATGGGTACAGCATGCGGTAGAAACTCATGCCGCCGTTCGACATGGCGATGATTTCCGAATTGCCGGAAAGCTTGGACGTGAAGAAAATGACCGATATAAAGGTGAACAGCGGGATAAAGAGGTTCACAAAATACGGGATGAAATTCAGGTAATAGCCGGTGATGATGCGTCCCAAAGGCACCTTGCGGTCCAGAAAGTCCTGAATGCTCTCCGACAAATCCACCACAATGACAATGGCGATAATCAGCAGCAAAGCCACCACAAAGGTTGCGATGAATTTGCGGATGATGTAGCGGTCCAATATTTTCAGTGGCTTCATGCGCTTTCGGATTGCAGAAATTGCAAAAGTAGACAAAATTTCGGTTGCCTGCCGCGCCTTAGCGGAGAATTCCGCCTTCATCCATCATACGCTGCAGGGAAGGGTAGAAATCCGCATAGCGGCGGCGCAGTTCCTCCGAGCTTATCCATTCCTCCTTTTCAATCTGCTCTTCCACCTGCGGTTTCAAGGCGCCGCCAAAATCCGTCCGCATCGCGTACCATTGGGTCTGCTTCAGCACCGCCCGCCCGTCACGGATAAAAATATGGTAGGTGAGCGGAAGCTCCCTTTCAATGTCCAAGCCCGTAACACCGGTTTCCTCAAACACTTCACGCACAGCCGTCTGAGGAAAGCTTTCCCCTTCTTCCACATGGCCTTTCGGAAAATCGCAGCTGCCGAAGCGGCGGATCGTCAGAAATTCGCCCCGCCCGTTGCGCACCACGCCGCCGGCCGCCTTTTCCAAGCGGAAACAGGAAAGCAGCAGGCTATAGGCAGCCTCCCATTGCTCCGGTCGGAAACGGTGTTCGGAAGCGCGACCGGCATGCAGCAGTTCCTCCACGCCTTTGCGCCATGCCTCCAGCGCAGCGTCCACCCCTTTTGTGTCCGCCTCTGCCGCATTGGTGTTTTTTTCATCGGAGATTATCCCCGTGAGCGCCGCTTTGTTGTAAAAAAAATAGTACTTTTGCATTTTGATTAAATTTATCTGCTATGGAAATTTCTAAACAATGCGCCAGCCACTTGCTGGAAATAAAAGCCGTTAAGCTTAACCCGTCCAAACCTTTCACCTGGGCTTCCGGGCTCAAGTCCCCCATTTATTGTGACAACCGCAAGACATTGTCCTATCCGGAAATCAGAACGTTCATCAAGGAAAGTTTAGTGCAGACCCTGCAAACAAAATTTTCCAGTGTGGAAGTCATCGCCGGTGTGGCGACGGGCGCCATCGCACAAGGCGCACTGGTGGCCGAGGCCATGGGACTGCCCTTTGTGTATGTGCGCAGTGAGGAGAAAAAGCACGGCATGGGCAACATTGTGGAAGGCGAAGTCAAGGAAGGGCAGAAAGTGGTGGTGATTGAGGACCTGGTTTCCACCGGGCAAAGCAGCCTAAAGGCNNCCTCCGCAACATGGGTTGCAACGTATTGGGCATGACCGCCATTTTCACCTACAACCTGCCGATAGCGCAAAAACGTTTCGAGGATGCCAAATGCGCCCTCTACACCCTGACGGACTACCACTGCTTGATAGAGCAGGCGGTGGACATGCAGTATATCCAAGCCGACGAGCAGGCCAGCCTGATCGAATGGCGCAAGGATCCCCAGGAATGGGCCGCCCGTTTCACCCAAAACAGTTAACTTATCTATAATTCCCTTCGTATGGAACTGAGCAGCAAAGAAACAATCATTCAGGCGACAGCGGAGCAAGTGTTCCGCCAGCTCGCCGACTGCCACCACCTGCAGGAAGGCATCGGCATGGCCAATGTACCCCAAATGAGCGACCTGCAATGCACTGACACGGTCTGCAGCTTCCAAATGACCGGCATAGGGCAGCTGACCCTTTCCATTATTGGCGCCACCTTCCCCACCCAAGTGGTGTACGATGTGAAAAACGAGCACATCAAATCCGTGACGGTTTTCTTCAACATAGCGGAAAACGGCGGACAGACGCGCCTGGTGAGCAAAGCGGAGCTGGACCTTCCGTTTTTCATGGCGCAAATGCTCAAACCGGTTTTGCAGAATTTTCTGAACATTCTGGTGGACTGCGTGAAAACAACCACCGAAAGAAAACAATAGCTTATGGCGGGAAAACGTAAAAAAATCGTGGTGCTGAGCGGTGCGGGCATCAGCGCGGAAAGCGGCATACAGACTTTTCGGGACTCGGACGGGCTTTGGGAGAACTACCGGGTGGAAGACGTGTGCACACCGGAGGCGCTGGAGAGGAACACGGAACTGGTCATCGGTTTTTACAACCAACGGCTCGCCCAAGTGCTGAAAGCGCAGCCCAATCCGGCCCACCGTGCGCTGGTGGAGCTGGAAAGCGCCTACGATGTGGATATTGTCACCCAAAACATAGATGATCTGCACGAACGCGCGGGTTCGGCCAAAGTGCTGCACCTCCACGGCGACATCCGCAAAAAACGCAGCCAGGCGGATCCGGCCGACATCCGGGACATAGAACCGCTGGAGCAAGGCATACGCATGGGCGATGTGGACCGCTTCGGCCTGCAATACCGTCCGCACATCGTGTTTTTCGGAGAAGCCGTCCCCAACATAGAGCCTGCCGCAAAATTGGTGGAGATGGCGGATATTGTGGTCATTATAGGGACTTCACTCAATGTGTACCCAGCCGCCGGACTGATGTACTACGCCCGCCCGGATGCGAAGGTCTATTACATTGACCCCAAGGCCGGCGAAGCCAAAGGGCTGGACAAACGGGTGGCATGCATAGCCGAAAAAGCCGGCAAAGGGGTTCCCGAATGGGTGCGCCACATGCTGGAAGACGCTGAATAAACCGCCATGCCCATACTTATCTACCTGCTGCTTTACCCCCTTTCGCTATTGCCGCTCTGTGTGCTATACGGCATAGGGGATCTGCTTTATCTGCTGCTGTATTACGTGACCGGCTACCGCAAGCGCGTGGTGAGGGAGAACCTTTCCAATGCTTTCCCGGACAAAAGCCCTGCCGAACGCAAACGCATCGAACGCCGCTACTTCCATCATTTGTGCAACCTGCTGGTGGAGGGCGTGAAAATGCTCAGCATGAGCCGGAAAAACGTCATGCGCCGCTACGTCTGCACCAATCCGGAGCTGCTGCAGCCCTATATCGGAAAAAAACAGAGCGTGATCCTGATGTCCGCCCATTACAACGACTGGGAATGGATGGTGCTTTCGCTGTCCATGCAGACGCCGCTGCACGGCGTGGGGGTTGGGAAGGAGAACACCAACAAATCGTTCGAGGGCATCATCAACCGCTTCCGCACGCGCTACGGCACCGAAGTGGTGTTCGCCCGCAACGTGCGGGAATGCATGCAGCGGTACGCGGATACGGGAAAAGCCTGCGCCTACATGATGCTCAGCGACCAGACACCGGCTTCGGCGCGCCGCGCCTTCCTCCTGCCCGATTTCCTCGGACAGCCCACCGACATGATTTACGGCAG
>DBVK01000177.1:2585-4950 GCA_002308135.1 Bacteroidales bacterium UBA1266 | reverse complement strand
AACGGTACATATAGATGCGTCCGTAAGTTTCCAGCTCCGCCGCAAATTCCGGTGCCAGCTCGGCATGGAATTCCGGTTTGAAATACCGCAGGGCGTTGCGCACTGCCAGTTTTTTCTCCTCCGGGCTGAGGATATCCTTGCGCTTGGGTGCGTGATTGACGTTAGGATCATAGGGTTTGGGGACCGGAAGCACAGACGGTATGCCCTCTAAAATCGCTTTTTGAAAATCGTTCATGGGAATAGTACTGCTAATATTCGTAATTATTTGTTATATTGAACAACAGAAACTCTGCGTATCACTTCAGAGGCCATACGCATAAAGGCCTCCCCTTCGGGGGAATGCTCATCCAGGGCTACAGGCACGCCGCTGTCACCGCCTTCGGCAATGGATTGCACCAGCGGAATCTCCCCCAGGAGCGGAAGCTGCATTTCTTCGGAAAGTTTTTTGCAGCCGTTTTTGCCGAAAATATAATACTTGTGATCCGGAAGTTCCGCCGGAGTAAAATAGGCCATATTTTCCACAAAACCCAAAATGGGGATATGCAGCTCGGGGGCTTTGAACATTTCCACCGCGCGACGCACATCCGACAGCGCCACTTCCTGCGGCGTGCTCACCACTATGGCGCCGCTGACCGGAAAACTCTGTGCAATGGTCAGTTGCACATCACCTGTTCCGGGAGGCAGATCCACCACCAGGTAATCCACCTCTTGCCAGGCGGTTTCCGTGGCCAACTGTTTCAAGGCGCCGGAAACCATGGGGCCGCGCCATACCAAGGCACGCTTGGAATCCATCATAAAGCCGATGGACATCAGCTGGACACCGTATTTCTCCACGGGATGCATCAAGGTTTTGCCGTCCTTTTCCACACCTTGGATGGGCTGCTGCCCCAATTGGAACATGATGGGAATGGAAGGTCCGTAGAAATCCGCGTCCAAAAGGCCGGTTCTTGCACCGGATTTGGCCAAGGCTACAGCCAGATTGGCGGCCACCGTGGATTTGCCCACGCCGNNTAACGTGTTGCACACCGCTTAAATCGGCAGAGACCGCCGGTCTGGCTTTGGAGGTCAGCCTGACCTCCACCTCCACCTCTTCGCCAATGTACTGGCGGATGGCGGCTATGCACTCCGTTTTCATCTGGTTGCGCATCGGACAGGCCGGTGTGGTCAGCACCAGATCAAAAGACACTTTGCCTTCTGCCGTCTGAATGTTTTCAATCATTTGCAAAGACACCAGATCCCGGCCCAAATCCGGGTCGTTGACATGGGACAATGCCTGTGAGACTTGTTCTTTCGTGATTTTCATCATAATGTAGTATCTTGTTTTTAGTAGTAATAATCAAGCCTAAAACGTTTTATCCTCCAGGAACTGCAAAGGCCACTGGCTGCGGATATCGTTGGCGGAAGCCCCTATCTTCACCGTGTAGCTGCCTTTCTCCAACATCCAGGAACGGTTGGTTTCCGAATAAAAGGCCAGGTCGGATTCGGCGAAACGCATGACCATCACCTGGCTTTCGCCCGGTTGCAGCAAACGGGTTTTGGCAAAATCACAAAGGATTTTCATGGGACGTTCCGGCTCCCGGTTCCTGCGCTGCGGAGCGACATACACCTGCACCACCTCCTTACCGGGCTTTGTTCCGCTATTGGTGATGCGCACACTGACAATCAGGGAGTCCCCATGACGCTCCACTCTTTGGTTGTCATAGGCAAACGTGGTGTAGCTCAAGCCGTAGCCGAAAGAATAACGCACATCCGCCGGATGTTCGTCAAAATAACGGTATCCTATTTGACGGCCTTCGGCAAACGGCACTTCATCCACATAAGGATAGGCCGTGGGTTGGAAACGGTTGCCCACCGTCGGGACGCGTTCAACGCCTTTGTATTGCATGGGGAAATAGGCGGAGGAAGGGAACTGGTCAAAGGTGATAGGCCATACGCAAGGCAGCTTGCCGGATGGGGTGACCTTGCCGGTCAGTATGTCAAACAAAGCTTCCGGACCGCCTTGTCCGCACATGCCGCACCAGAGAATGGCATCCGGCAGCTCATGCCAGGAGGTGACATCCACTATACCATCCACATTCAGAATCACAATCACTTTTTTGCCCCATTTGTGGTAGGCGGTGCACACATCGCGTATCAGACGGATTTCCTCTTCAGAAAGCTGGTAACCGTTTTCCAGTTTACGGTCCTTGCCGGGTTCCGCCCTGCGTCCGATAGTTATGATAGCCAGCTGGCTGGTTTTCAAATGCTGCTGCAAAGCCGATTTGGACGGGAAGAGCTCTTCCGGCTGCACAGGGAAGGGATATTCCGCCACTTTGCGCAAATCAGCGGCCATACGTTCGGCCGGCGACATGGGCGGAGTGGCGGG
>DBVK01000177.1:243-2553 GCA_002308135.1 Bacteroidales bacterium UBA1266 | reverse complement strand
TGGCTGTTGTGGCGGGTTTAGCCGGAGTGGCCGTCACGGGTTTGGCGGATGCGGCAGGTTTTGCCTGCGGGGCATTCTGTGCCGGTTTTGCCTGTCCGGCCTGTGGGGCTGCAGGCTGGGTCTTGACGGAGGCAGGATCCTTCTGGTTAGCGGGGGCAGGTGTTCCCGGTTTTGCCGGCACGGCAGCAGGAGCCGGCTTTTTCTCCTCCGGAAGATAGGTCTTCAAATGGGTAAGGTAGGTATTGGTCACGGTCGGATCCGAAACATAATCCGCCTTCATAAACAGCTGAGGCAGGGAATTGTTCACACTGGCTCCGGAGCCTCCCTGTATGAAATGATAGGAAGCCACGCCGTAGAAAGCGATTTTCTTCCATTGGGAAGCCAAAGGCAGGCAGTCATCCAGGTTCTTCAACAGCACTATGCTTTCTGCAGCCGCTGTATAGGCCAGACGCGCATTCGCCGAAGCATCCGGACGGACAGGTTTCAGTTTTTTGTAAGATGGGGTCTGCTGTATAGCCCCTATCAGTTCGCGCACACGCTGGTTCAGCGCCTCCTCCGGCAAACGTCCGGAGCGCACGGCGGACAGCAGGGAGTCGTATTGCTGCCTGCTGCCCGGAAGCATGGCATTCACGCCCGCCTCTACCTGGGCCACTGCATCACCACCGGCATAGCGGTCGGTCAGTATCACACCGCCGTATTGCCATTGCCCGCGCAAAACGTCGGTCAGCATGGATTTGTCCTCGCTCTGGTACACCGCGTTCACTTTGGGATAGGCGGCCATTACACCCCAAGGACGGGTTTCCCGTATGACCTTTTCAAAACTTTTCAAATAAATCTCGCGCAACGTCACCTGGTCAGCCACGACATTGAGGGCGCTGCGGTTGGTTTCCTGATTGTCGACATACCAGTATTTCACACACACAGGAATGCCTTGCGCCTGCATGCCTTTGATCATGGCAGAAGCCAGACGCGCGACCAGCTCGGGATCCTCTGAAAAATATTCCACGTTCTTTCCGGAAAGCGGATGACGCACCACGTTCAATGCCGGGGCCAACAGCACATCGGCACCGGACGCGAGGGCTTCCTTGGCCATTGCGCCACCCACCTGATGCATCAGCGTTTTGTTCCAGGAAGCTGACAAAACAGAAGGCATAGGAAAAACCGTTTTGGCTTCAGCAGCGCTTTTACCGCAACGCACCCCTCCGTATACATCTGCAATAGCAAGGGCAGGAAGTCTCGGATTGGTGACAGCGTGGGTATAGGCCCACGCGCCGGGCACGTTCTGCTGGATTTTCCTGCTGTCTTCCGGAGCGGACAGGATTTCCTGCGCGCCTACAAGCAAGGCGGCTTTTTCTTCTAACGTAAGGGATTGAATGGCTTTGTCCGTAACGGCGGACTGGATTTTTTGGGCATTTATAGAATAGAACGGAATGACCAAAAGTAGCATCACTTGGGCTGCTACGACCTTCAGTGCTAATTTCATAATACCTGAATTTTAAAAAGAAGCGACATTACTTCCACAAACTGGCTGCAAATATACACATAATTCCAATACCCTTTCTAATCTGAATCAAATAAAAAAAAACACTCCCTTCTTTGAGAAAAAGAAAGAAGTGTCTGATTATTCAATGTTTGTTTGCTATCACACAAAGGTTTCCCCCAAAAAGCGGGTGCAATCTTCGAAGGTGGAGAAGGTATGCTCTTCCGGAACAAGCGCCGGAATGACATTCATGGTTCTCAACATATACATCGGCTGAGGCTGGATAATGGTCATCAGCACCACCATGCCTTTGGCCTGCAAATCCTTGATGGCGGTTTCCATGGCATACAGCCCGGACTGGTCCATAAAACTGACCAGCCGCATGCGGATAATCACAATCTTCACATTGTCAGGAACATCATGCATCACTTCCTGGAAACGGGTGATGGTGCCGAAGAAAATCGGGCCATTCAAACGCTGCACGTAAATCTTATGGCGTATGGCCTCGGGCATGCCGCCTTCGTCCTCCCAGGGGGATTCCTTGTCAAAATTGGTGATTTCGGACGCACTGTAGCTGCCTTCCACCAGGTCGCTGGCACGTTTCATGAAAAGCACGCAGGCAATCACCATCCCTATGCCGACCGCGGTCAGCAGATCCACAAACACGGTGATGAGGAAGACCGCAATCAGCACAACGGCATCCGCCTTGGGTATTTTCGGCAGGTCCCTGAAACCCTTGAAGTCGATAATCCCCCATCCTACGGTAATCAATATGCCGGCCAGCACAGACAAGGGCACATACCTGACCAGACTGCCCAAACCAAGCATAA
>DBVK01000177.1:0-186 GCA_002308135.1 Bacteroidales bacterium UBA1266 | reverse complement strand
CGCATGGTGGCGCCGGCGCCGGGCAGCCCGCAGAACAAACCGGCCACCATGTTCCCTATGCCCTGGCCTATCAGCTCTTTGTTACTGTTATGCTTGGTTTTGGTGATGTTATCGGCCACTACGGAAGTGAGCAGGGTGTCTATGGAGCCCAAACCGGCCAAGGTCAGGCCAGGGATAATCGCCGCT
>DBVK01000131.1 GCA_002308135.1 Bacteroidales bacterium UBA1266 | reverse complement strand
ACCTCTGTAAATGACCGAGTAGTTGGCATTGTTGACGTTGGTGTCAAAACCATACAGGGTGCAATGGCTGAACTCAATGTCATTCAATCCGGCATTCATTTGGACACAGTAGAAAGGCGTGCGCGCTTTTCTGGCGTCAAAGGTAATCTTACTGAAAGTCAAGCTGGAACAGTTGTTCAGCGAGACCACTGGTCCGGATTTCGGACGGAAGACCACGCTGTCCGCATGGCCGGCAAGGGAAGTGATCTCCAAACGGTGGGCAAAGTTGAGTCCGTTGATGGACAGTTTGTCCGTGTAGACACCTTTGGCCACTTTCAAGGTTACGTCACCACCCATGCCGCAGCTGTTGAGGATGTACAATGCTTCCGAAAGGGTGGCAAAGTCAAACGTGCCGCCCGTGCCAACGGTGTATTCTCCTTTCATCGGTCCGTTACAACCGAAAGCGATAACGGTCAGGGTATCGTCATCGGTGACGGAATCCACCGCGTTGTTAGGCTTGCTGACCCAGACGGTAATGGTGTCATAGTCCATGGATTTCTGGATGTAGCTGCCCAAGGTCAGAGTGTCGGTGAAGTCGGTGTAGAGGTGCCCCTTCCACATTTTCGGGCTTTGCAGCACACCGTTCACCATCCAATTCACTTCACAATAGTCTAACCAAGAGTCTCCGGCGTTCTGAATGGTAACCTTCACAGGCTGCTTGCCGGCCATGGTGCCCGGTGTGGGGTTGTCAATGCTGGCCAGCGCCACAGAGCTGGAATCAAAGTCGGCCGCACCGGAAATGCCCAAACGTACCAGAGGCACCGTGGCAGTTCCCGTCCAACTTCCACTGTAATTGTATGCGCAGCGGGTGCCAGTAGCTGAATGTCCAGCCCAATAGATGAATGTGGAAGATGTGGTTCCGCCACATCCTTCATAGAAAATATAGAGGTTCATACCGGCCGGGAGGGCGAAGGGGCAAGTGAAGTTCACTTCGTTCCATCCGACCTGGCTGGTGGTCTTTCCGTCGTAAACCAATGTGGCTCCAGCCTGTACCGGATCCATTAAGGAAGCGGTTGTGGTTGCGTCCGTGGTTGCAAGCATCCATATTTTAATGTCACGGGTCACCGTAACATTGCCCGCATTGGTGGAGTTGGGCCGCAGGTACCACGCCAGTTTGGAGAAAATCATCGGGATTTTGTCCGGATTGATTTCCGAGGCCAGGTAAAGCGAGCGGCTGAGTGATGTCGCGTACCCTACATGATAGATGATAGCCACATTTTGGGTTGAGGCGCCTGAAGTATCGTCTGGCATATAATAGGTGTATCCGATGAGTTTTCCCATCTTGATCCGCTTGTTAACAAACGAAGCGCTGATTTTTTTGCTGTTGCCGGCGGAGTCTCTTCCTAAAATGGAATAGGTAATCGTTGTGCCATAATACTGCTGGGGAATGGAGGCCTTCCACAGGGAGTCCCCCTTGGTGGCGGTCATTTTCACAGAATCGGTAAGGGTTTTGCCTTCGTAGGTGCAGCTGTACACCAGCCAGGGGTTCACAATACCCACATCGGAACGGGTGGCGACTTTCGCCTCCACCACAAAAGGACCGGTGCCTAATACAGTGTCGTTCAAATGGGAGGTGAATTCCACCACGGGAGGTTCCATGGCGGCAGAAGATCCAATCACACGGAAATCGTCAACGTACCATCCGGCTGCAATGAAGGAACCGTTATCGGGACCCCTGCGGATGATGAACCTGAAGCGGACGGTGGAATAACCCGCATAGTTCTCCAGGCTGAAAATCTCCTCTTTCCACCAAGTGTTGGCCGGCTGCGCAGTGCTGTCATCCGGCTCCCACTCGTCGTAGGAAGCATGGGAGAACGCCTTATCCGTCTTATAGGTGGAGGCGTTTCCCCTATAGGCATCGGTAGGAATGGTTTTCCACACATAATTGGAACCTATCCCCTGCTCCTGATACTGGATTTCACAGATATCCGAGGGGAAAACCTTACAGATGTGCGCAAAACGCAATTGCACATACTTGTACTTCGTGCAATCAAAAAAAGGTGTTACCAATTCCGCGGTGTCACCGGAGAAAAAAGGCATGTTGCAATGCATCGCATATTTTGCGGACACTACTATGCCGGTATCCGGTTTCCATGACGGAACCGCAGCACTCGCGGTCGGTTGCACGCTCCAACCGCTGGGAATCTTTGACGAGAACTGCTGATTGCAGAGATATGCCGTCTGTGCCTGCATGTACAGCGCCGTACATAGCAGCATCACAAGTAACGACATGCGTCTTAATACATTAAAAAGTTTTTTCATAACTGTTTATTTTGTATGATTAATTTGGTTTTCGCATGAATAAATTTTGCAAAGGTACTAATATAATTCTTTCGGAGAAAATAAAATCGCAAGCAAACTGTATGTTTTTTTTTCAACAAGATTGCAAGTCTCTCTTTCTCACCATTAAAAATTGCTTTCTTTCTGCTGTTTTTTTTACAACTTTCCCTTTAGCTGTATTATCCCCCCCCACCTCGTTTCCCTTTTTCCCGGAAAGACATCTTATCCGCCTGTGTCCCAGCACTGCAGGCATACTGCTACAAAAAAAGAGGCAGCAGAGTATACAGCTAATATATTATAAGGGTATTTTACGCATACCCCCCCATTAATAAAAGCGGAAAAGACAATTACAGTTTGACATATTTCAAACTGCACAAATACCCCAGCTTGTAGAGGTTAAGCAGCAGCATGCTGGGATGCCTGCCGTTCAGGTTATGCAGTATCAGGCGTTTGCCGATATAAAAGCCTCCGAAACAAAGGAAGGTCAAATGAAGTTTGGAAAAAAAGCGGTAATAGCGCAACAGGCGGACATCCTGGAGGAGGGACTCCTTGTCGTCATACTGTTCCGTCAGCATTTTCAGGTTTTCCACGCCCTGGCGTATTTTTTCCAGGTACACCTTGTTGCTGTCTATGCCCACATGATACAAGGGATTGTCTATATGGGTGACCTTTATGTTTTTTTTGCTCAGTTCGAAGCCGAAAAGGGTGTCCTCATGACCATAGTTCCGCAACAATTCGTTGAAACGGATTTCAGCAAACAAAGCCTTTGGAATCAAGAAATTAAATGCAGAGAAACAGGCATTGGGTTTTTTATTCCTTTCCGCTGCCGAACGCACTTCACAACGTTGGCCGTATGTCCAGCGGAGCAGGCATTGGGGGTCAGGCGGCTCAGGCCGGTAAGCCGTACCTCCGCACACCACCACGCGCTCCCCCTGACAATACGGGAGGTAACGGGTGATATAGCGGTCATCCACCGTTTCGGAATCGCAGTCCAGAAAAAGGCAATATTCGTAGCGGGCTTGGGAGGCCAGAAAATTGCGTGCCACCGAACGCCCCACCCTGGACGGCAGATTGAACATCTTGACATTGGGAAGGGTTTGCAGCACCGCGTTCACTTCCTTGTATTCCTCATCCGACTGGTCATCCAGCATCAGGATTTCAAACAAAACGCCCGCTTCCGTGGCCTGGCGGTACAATTCCTTGACAAAGGCGACGGCGTTGTGGTTATACAACGGTATCAGAATGGACAGCCGGATCATTTCACTTTGCCCTGTTCGATAAACAACACCCTGGCCGGAATCCTGTCCACTATCAGATAGTCGTGGGTGGCAATCAGCACCGGCGTGCCCTGATCGCTGATTTCCTTGAACAGCTGGAATATGTCGTAAGAGGTCTCGGGATCCAGGTTACCTGTCGGCTCATCGGCCAGGATAATCTCCGGATAGTTCACCAAAGCCCTCGCAATACAGACCCTTTGCTGTTCGCCGCCGGATAGCTGGTGAGGCATTTTGTGGCCTTTGGTCTTCAAGCCCACCCTGTCCAGCACCTCCTCGATGCGTGCGTCCCGTTTGAGCTTGTCTTTCCAACCGGTCACCTTGGTCACAAATTTCAGGTTTTCATACACACTGCGGTCATACAACAGTTGGAAATCCTGGAAAACGATGCCCAGTTTCCGGCGCAGCAGCTGGATTTGGGAGGCCTTGACCCTGTTCATGTCGAAACCCGCCACCATGGTTTCCCCGTTATGCGGCGGCGTCTCTCCGTAGAGCAGTTTAAGCAGGCTGCTTTTCCCGCTGCCGGTCTTGCCGACAATATACACCAGCTCCCCTTTTTCCACCGTCAGATTCACATCCGAAAGAATGAGGATGTTTTTCTGGTAAATGTCCACATGCCTGATGGAGATGATGGATGATCCACCACCTTCCTGCATGGGGGCGGTTTCCTTGGGCTCCTGCGGCGTTTCAGGGGTTTCCGTCAGGACATCCGGAGCCGGACCGGAAACGGTCTCCTGCCCCTCCTCCCGGGTTTCGTCCGGGTTTTCGATGATGGGTTCAATATCTATATTCATAATCCATATTTTTCAGTAACGTATGCGTCTATGGCCGCTGCGGCTTTCTTGCCGGCGCCCATGGCGGAGATGACGGTCGCCGCGCCGGTCACGGCATCGCCGCCGGCATAGACTGCCACGCGGGAAGTAAGACCGTCCTCGTTGACGATAATACCACCGTGCGAGTTGACGTCCAAGCCCTCGGTCGTATTCTTGAGGAGGGGATTGGGCGACGTACCGATCGCCATAATGACGACGTCAAGGTCGATATCAAACTCCGACCCCTCGATGGGTACGGGGCGCCTTCTACCCTTTTGGTCAGGTTCGCCGAGTTGCATTTGAATGCAGCGCATCCCCGTAACAAAACCGTTTTTGGGATCGCGCGGATCTGCGTCGTTGTGATAGCCGAGGATCTCGACGGGATTGTTCAAAAGCTTAAATTCAATGCCTTCTTCGATAGCGTGCTCCACTTCTTCCTTTCTGGCGGGAAGCTCTTCCATTGAACGACGATAAACAATGTACACCTTTTCCGCACCCAAACGGAGCGCCGTACGCGCCGCGTCCATCGCAACGTTACCGCCGCCGACGACAGCCACTTTGCCGCCCTTCATGATGGGGGTATCGGGGTTTTC
>DBVK01000098.1:322-4269 GCA_002308135.1 Bacteroidales bacterium UBA1266 | reverse complement strand
TACCCCATGCTGGACGGCACGGATGTATACATCGGTGCCATACGCGACCCGAAGTTCGGCCACCAGCTCTTCTTCGGCCTCGGCGGCATCTTCATTGAAGTGCTGAAGGATGTGCAAAGCGCCCTCGCCCCCATTTCCGCAGCGGAGGCCAAGGAAATGCTCACCCGCTTGCGCGGCTACAAAATCCTGCAAGGCGTGCGCGGACAGCAGGCGGTCAATCTCGACCTTTATGCAGACCAGATTGCCCGTGTCAGCGCCCTGGTGCAAGCCGCTCCGGAAATCGCTGAAATGGACCTCAACCCGCTGCTGGGCAACCCGCGCTACGTTACCGCCGTGGACGCCCGCATACGCTTGGAGAAATAAAACGCTTCCTGGCACATAAAAATCCCCGTTGCAAGCAACGGGGATTTTTTTATGCGTTGGGATTCCGTCTTAGCTTTAACTTCCCTTTAAACAGCTATGCCCATTCCACAAAAAGACAAAATCCACCTGAAACACGTTCAACTTTGTCTTAAAGTCAGTTCCAGCACTCCCTCTTATTGCAAGGCCAGCATTTTGATGCAGGTGTGGGCGGCTTCCACGCCTTTATTGCCGTGGGCGCCTCCCGCCCTGTCCAAGGCCTGCTGCATGTTCTGGGTTGTCAGCACCCCGAAAACCACCGGAGTGTTGTTGTCCAGCCCCACTTTCATAATGCCCTGGGCGCAGCTTTGCGCAATGAAGTCGAAATGGCGGGTTTCGCCTTGGATAATGCATCCCAGACAAATGACCGCATCCATACCCTGCTGTATCAGCTGCTGGGCGGCAAAAGGCAGCTCAAAACTGCCGGGAACCCATACCTGATGGATGCGTTGGGGTTTCACCCCATGCTCCAGCAGGGTTTGCATACAGCCTTCCAGCAATGCCGAAGTGATTTCCGTATTCCACTCCGCCACCACAATGCCGACACGCTTCCCCGCATCCACGGAGAGCGTCCCGCCGGCATGGACTTTCGACAAATCCTTTTCTTTCTCCACCATTGGATTATTTGCCCTGTTTGGCCTTCACGTAGGCGATGCGTTTTTCCACATCCCTGGCCTCATAGGAATTCGGGTAGGTGTGCTGCAGGGTCTCGTAAAACTTGGCAGCCGATTTCCAGTCGCTCTGCATCTCGCATACGATGCCCGCGCGGTACAGGTAGCGCGGTGTGAGCAGTTCGTTGGGGTGCAGCTTGATCGCTTTTTTGTAATACGTGAGGGCTTTGTCCAGGTTGTTCAGCTCCATATAGGCGTCGCCTATGGAACCCAAGGCCTGCACCGAGACCAGCATGTCTTTTCCTTTGAATTTCTTCAGGTATTTGATGGCTTTTTCGTATTCACCCAGCTGAAGATAGCAAATACCGATTTCGTATTTGGCGCGGTTGCCGGTTTTCGTGCAGCTGTACGTGGAGGCCACATCCAGCAGCCCGTCGTACACCCCGTCCCCGTTCAGCGCAAGACGCATGGAATCCTGGGCAAAATACTGCTCGGCTTTGAAAACCGCCTGTTCCGCCTTGAGCTGGCGTTTGGGCATCCAAAACACGCCCAGATAGACGCAAAGCACAATAAGCAAGAGCACAGCAGTAGAAATGTAATTAATCTGCTTGCTGTTACGCTCATACCATTGTTCCATTTTCATAAAGAAAGTGTCCACAGACACGAAACCTTCTTCCTTCTTTTCTTTGTTGTCCTTACGTACATTAGCCATAATAACCTTCTTGTTTTTTATATCAAAACGCAAAATTACTCTTTTTTAGCATTGGAAACGACGAATGGGCAAATTATATTTCCCCTGTTTCTCAATTTTTTACGGAATATTCACCCGAAACGGGACGGATTCTGTTTGAAAAATCGCACGATTATCAATCGAAATAAGCCAGAATGGTTTGTTTGGAACGGACGGACTCCCCTATCTCCACATTGATGCTGACATTCAAGGGAAGAAGCACATCCACGCGGGAACCCAGCTTGATGATACCGATTTCACCGCCCTGCTCCACCGTGTCGCCTTCTTTGGCGTAGCAGACAATGCGCCGCGCCACCTTCCCGGCCACCTGCCGCACCAGCACCCGCTCCCCACGGGAGTTTTCAATCACCACATTGGTGTGCTCGTTCAAATCGGAGGATTTGGGGTACCAGGCCACCAGATGCTTGCCGGGATAATAGTCCGACGTGACGATTTTTCCGGAAACAGGATAGGAATTGACATGCACGTTCATCGGGGACATGAAGATGGAAATCTGCAGGCGTTTGTCATGGAAATACGTGTCCTCGTCTATTTCCTCCATCACCACAATCTTTCCGTCCGCGGGCGCGTTTACTGCCTTTTCGTTCTTTTCAAACTCCCGGTGCGGCACCCTGAAAAAACGGACAATGAAACAAAAGAACACCACCGAGACCACATACAGTATCAGCTTGATCCAAAGGGCGTCCACCACGGAGGAAAGGATGGCTATCAGCACCACCAGCAGCGCCAGCGCCAAAATGATCAGGCGAAGCCCTTCCTTATGTATCTTAACTATACGTTTCATGCTTATTTCAATAACAAAATTACATACAAAGTGACAAAAGGCAATGCCATGAGGGTGGAGTCGAAACGGTCCAGCACCCCGCCATGACCGGGCAGGATGTTCCCGGAATCCTTGACACCGGCGAAACGCTTGAACATGGACTCCACCAAATCACCCAAGGTACCCATCAGCACAGTGAGGATGGCGAAACCTGCCCAAAAACAAACCGGCAGGGACAAAAATCCGAACATACGGCTATAGAAGCAGGCAAGCGCCAAGGTCAGCAGCGCGCCGCCCAGGGTGCCTTCCCAGGTCTTTTTCGGAGAAATCCTGGCACACATCGCATGCTTTCCGAAAAGGCTTCCCACCAAGTAAGCGAAAGTGTCATTGGCCCAAACGGTGATGAAGAAAACCAGCAGCAGCCACTGCCCCATGGAAGGCAGGTGCGCCAACGCTTTCCCGCCGACAAGCGGAAAAAGATTCAGCAGGGAAAACGGAAGAACAATCCATAGGATGCCCATGAAGCCATAGCCGATGACCGCCACCGCCTCGGTGAAGTCCTTACGGAAAAGGCCAGCAACCATAAACAGCAGCAGCAGGCAGAACGCCAGCAGCAGCACGCGCTGGAAAGGGAATTGCAGCGCTTCCACTGAGAGCAGGAAATACACCCCCATGCCAATCACATAAAACAGTACGGGCAGACGGATGCCCTTCTGCTGCAACATGGAGCGGTACTCATACAGCCCCAGACAGGCAAAAACCAGAAACACATTAAACAGCACCGTTGGGGAAAACAGTACGGAAAACGTCACCAAGGCAACGAAAAAGGCCCCTGTCAAGGTACGTACGAGCAGTTTTTTCATCCCTATTCTTCCGAATCTTTCATATTGTGGAAGACATTGGTCACATCTTCGTCCTCCTCGATGCGCTCAATCAGTTTCTCCACTTCGGCACGCTCTTCCGGACCCAGCTCCTTGGTGTCGTTGGGCACGCGTTCGAAACGGAAGTTTTTGATTTCAAAGTTATTGTCCTCCAAATATTTCTGAACAGAACCGAAAGACTGGAAGTTGGCGTAAATCACGATGGTTTCATCATCTTCCGAGAGCAGTTCCTCCACCCCGTAATCAATCAGCTCCAGCTCCAGGGACTCCAGGTCCATATCCGGGGTCACCTTGACACTGAACACACTCTTGCGTTCGAACATGAAATCCAGCATGCCCTGGGTGCCCAGCGAACCGCCCAATTTGTTGAAATAGGAACGGATATTGGCCANNGTGCGCTGGTTGTTGTCGGTGGCGGTCTCTATCAGTATCGCAATGCCGTGGGGCGCATAGCCTTCGTACACAATTTCCTTGTAATCGGAAGTGTCTTTTTCAAACGCCCGTTTGATCGCCCTGTCGACATTGTCTTTCGGCATGTTCTC
>DBVK01000098.1:0-184 GCA_002308135.1 Bacteroidales bacterium UBA1266 | reverse complement strand
ATTCAAATGCTCTTCCCATTGTATTGATTTTTAATATGGTAAACTTAAAATAATCCTAGTGTTCAAAAAGTGCAAAGATATAAAAAAATCTGATGACAAACGCCCTGTTTCCCGCGCATTATTTTTTTGCCGCGGAAAGCGTGTCCACGACCTGCGCACTCAGCAACACGGCCTCTATCTGGCG
>DBVK01000142.1:4206-4894 GCA_002308135.1 Bacteroidales bacterium UBA1266 | reverse complement strand
GACGGCGTTGGAGAACACCCCCACGCTCCCTTTGTCCAGGTAGTGGTCCAGCAGGTAATAGCTCAGGCGGAGATTGAAAAACTGCACGAAATGTCCGGTTTGGTTGAGAAAACCGTATTTGAACATGTCTTTCAGCACCACACGCCTGCCCACTGTCCTGCCCACCCCCGCGCAGCGGTATTCGTCGCGCAGCATCCAAATGCCCAACAGCAGCGTGCCGCCGTACGAAAAGTAGAGCCCTATCACATAGCCGCCAATGTCCGTCCGCCGCATGCCCACATAGTACACCAATAAGGTGACAATCAGCAGCACAGGCTGCAGAAGGGTGTTGTAATTGGCCTTCCCTATTTCCTCCTTGCCAATGAGGTAGCGGGTATGGATGGCTCCCAGCGAAACAATAAAGGAAAGCGCCGCCACATGCAGCAGCAGGGCGTTATCCAGCCCGGCGGGACAGCACCACAGCAGCACCCCTCCCATCACCACCGCCACCAGAGCCGCCCATACAGCGGAAGGCGCCAGCAGCTGGCGGAAACGGTAGCGCGGGGTCAGAAAAACCACACTCTCCCCGCAGACAATGTCAGAGAAAATCAGGATAAAGGAGATGGTTGTCAAGAGCAAGGTCTGCGTTCCCTTCCCCACATCGCCTATGGCTTGCGAAATCACCACAGCTATCAGGAAATGAATGGCG
>DBVK01000142.1:3401-4178 GCA_002308135.1 Bacteroidales bacterium UBA1266 | reverse complement strand
ACTGCAAAGGTAAGCATTTTTTCAATGCCTTGCCGTATCAAAAGTTTTATCTGTCTTTGCATGCATGAGTTGCGTTCTGGTCTGGAATCCGCCCTTGCATAAAAAAGCCGGGGCGTTGTGCAGGGCGTCGCTATTTTAACTATCTTTGCATTTTTGTTTTCATTTACTGTCAAAACTGCTATGCTTATGGAAATGACCACAGAACAAAAGGTTATCTATCTGCTCGACCAAATCCGCCCCCAACTGCAGGAAGACGGCGGTGACATCCGTTTTGTGGAGCTGACACCGGAGAATATTGTCAAAGTGGAATTGCAGGGCGCCTGCGGAAGCTGCCCCCACAGCCGCATGACCTTGAAAAACGGTGTGGAGAATGTCTTGAAGAAATACATTCCCGAAATCGAATGCGTATATGACATCAATCTAGGTTTTTAACTTTTCATACCCTGCCTTATGAGCTTGAAATGCGGAATCGTCGGCATCACCAACTCGGGTAAGACAACCCTGTTCAACTGCATGTCGAAAACCAAGGCCCAAATCACCAACTTCGCCTTCAGTACCGGAAAATCCAACATCGGTGTCTGCAATGTGCCGGACGAGCGTCTGGACCGCATACACCAACTCATTCCGGCGGACAACCTCATCTACGCCCAAGTGGAAATCGTGGATATTCCCGGCCTGGCCAAAGGTTCCGGCAACGGGGAAGGCATAGGCAACGCCTTCCTGGCCGATGTCCGGCAGTGTGACACCCTGATGCATGTGCTGCGCTGCTTCGACGAC
>DBVK01000142.1:2735-3335 GCA_002308135.1 Bacteroidales bacterium UBA1266 | reverse complement strand
GGAGCAGATCGGACGGAAAATCCAAAAAGTGGAGAAAGCCGCCCGCGTCGGTGACAAGGATGCCAAAATCCAATTGGAAAGCCTGCTCAAATACAAGCAGCACCTGGAGAATTTCCAGAATGTCAGCACCATGGAAGCCACCAAAGAGGACTTGAAAGTGGTCAGCGACCTCATGCTGCTGACCGCCAAACCCATGCTGTTCGTCTGCAATGTGGACGACGACTCCGCCCTTGAAGGCAACGCCTACTCCAAAGCGGTGGAAGCCTGGGTGAAGGAGCATTATCCCAAGGCCGTGGTACTGACCATCGCCGGCAAACTGGAGGCGGAAATCGCCGAACTGGACGAAGCCGACCAGGAGGATTTCCTGGCGGATGTGGGGTTAAGCCAACCCGGTGTGAACAAGCTGCTTCGTGCCGCCTACCAATCGCTTCACCTGATTTCGTTTTTTACGGTCGGAGGCAAGGAGAACCGCGCATGGACAGTGCCGGAAGGCACCCTGGCCCCTCAGGCGGCGGGAGCCATACACAGCGACCTGGAACGCGGATTCATCCGGGCGGAAGTCATCAAATACGGGGATTTGGTTCAATTGGGTTCTGAAAA
>DBVK01000142.1:0-2709 GCA_002308135.1 Bacteroidales bacterium UBA1266 | reverse complement strand
TTCTGCACATCCGTTTCAACGTATAATTTTTTCCGCAAAAAGGCCATTTGCAAACCGCTTTTTTAGGTATCTTTGCCTGCTTGTATTCCCCCGAAAAGGGAGAACTGCACTTTTAAAATAACTTTGTATAAACCAGTATTGTATGAATCATATGGTATCTTTTCTCAAAAAAAGTCTGACGATAGTTGCGCTGCTCGTTTGTGCCAATGCGCAGGCACAGCAGCCCACGCCCTACGATGATTTCTCCACGGAATCGTTTTTGGAAAACAAATACTACGTCAAAAACTTCAATCCCATTGAATACGATCCGGATATCCTGAACGCCTGCATCATCGATGTCATCAATTTGGCAAGGGCCAGATACACCCATGCCGACCCGCTGACGGAAAGCGACATACTGGAGGCGGCAGCGGATTTCCAGTCGCAGCACATGGCCAAAAGTGAAGAGAAATCCTATGAAAACAAGGTTTCCTACCTGAAACACACGGAAGACCGCGGATACCGCGCCGGCGGCACCAAACGGGTATCGGAAGTGGTCACCCGTGTCAAAGCCACCAAAGGCAGCGGCAAGGAGGAATACTCCTATCTGGACGTGGCCACCGAAACCGTGACATCCATACTGAAAAGCAGCAAAATCGCCTCCATCCCCCTGGACAAGAAATTCAAAGTGGTCGGGGTGAGCGTTTCCGTGGACGGCTACAACAAATACTGCTATGTGTCCATAGTGTTAGGCAACGACCTGTCTTTCAACAGAAGCGACATCACTTACAAACACACCACCTATACCCGCAAAAGCTACGGTCTGTCGCCCTACAACGCCAAGACCTGCCGCAAATGCAATATCCGCAACATTGAGGACATGCACAAAGGGTTGGAAATCAAAGGGAACGATATTTATTTCCGTTATCCCAACATCAAAGACCTGCGCCGCATCATCGGAAACAAAAAAGACGGTATCGCCCTGGATATCGTACAGCACAGCCAATACCCCTGCAACTCCTCCAACGACGTGGATTTCAACTATTACAACAGGGGCGTCATGATGAAATACATGACCTATGCGAAAATGGTGAAAAAGAACCAGATCACCGACAAAAAAGACAAAAGCCTGTACGTGTACATGGGATCCGTTCCCGCCTCGGTTTCCGAACCCTTTGACGTGAACCTTATCCTGATCAAAGACAAAACCGTGTGCCGCACCTTGGGCAAAACCAATGTCAGCATCCCGAAAAACGCCTACCAGAGCCGCACCAGCCTGGTTCCCGACCTGACCGGTGTGAAGACCACCATCAATTATGTCCCCGTGGCGGAAAAAGCGGTCTTTGAATTCAAAATACCTTTCGAACAGAACAAGTCCGACTACCAGCCCTCCGACATACAGCCCTTCATTGATGCGCTGCACGAATCCCGTTTTGTCATCGACAGCCTGCACATCACCACCTACACTTCCCTGGAAGGCGGGGAGCGTTCCAATATGGAGCTGCAGAAAAAACGTTCCGAAAGCATACTGAAAGCCATGCGTTCCATGGAAAACAACGCCATGCCCTGCTCCATAGAGCTGAAAGACGGCTATGACCTTTTCGTCCAGGACGTGCGCAACACCGAATACAGCCAGCTGGCGCGCAAAACCAAGGAGGAGGCCATCGCCGCCCTGTCCAACGCCCGCACCCGCAAAGCGCTTGAACCCATGCTGAAAGGGCACCGCTACACCCACATTGAAATGCACGTCACCTACGACATCAGCGAGAAATACGAACAGGATTTCGTGACCCGCAAATTCAACAAAGCCATGGCGGAAAACAATCTTCCGCTGGCCTTCGCCATCGAGAAGTTCTATATGAAGCGTGTGGAAGAGGGCAAATACACCAAAGGGCTGATTGACAGCCTGAAGATTGCCTATACCGCCCCCATGGTCCCCTTCCTGACCAACAAATACTACATGCTCTCCTTCTTCAATGACGGACTGGACAGCAAAGCCATCAACGATGTCACGAACATGCCGAAACTCAGCCCGAAGAACACCATAGTGGAGTTCAACGCACTATGCTGCGAAATCCTCGGGAAAGACATCAAGAATCCCGGCCAGATCGCAAGCTCCCAAGGCAAAATCGACAAATTCTACAATACCGACATGGGCAAGAAGTTCCCGCGCAAAGTGGACGCCCTGAACCTGACCTACCAATACAAAATATTGGATTTCATCAATTCCAGCGAGAATCCGGACGATGCCCTGATGGACAACACCTACGCCAAAATCAAGGAAATCGCCCTGCCGACCATCAGCGGCTGGCAAAAAGCCTACGAAGTGGCCGCCTCCTTTATCAGTTACGGGGATTACGAGTTCGCCCGCACCACCATGGATCCCTTCATCAACGACGCGAATGTGAGCGAGGATTTCATCTTCACCTATCTGTCCCTCTATGCCATGGATGAGAACACCTACACTTCCTCCAAATTCGACAAAGCCTGCCAACTGGCCGCCCAGCGCAACGCCCAGCGTTTCTGCAAAACCCTGCAGACATTCACCTACTTGGTCAGGGAAAATGCGGAAGCCAAGAAAATCATCTGCAGGACTTGCAAATAATCGTTTATAATTGACAATTAATTTATAGCTTTTTAATCATTTAATCATTCCACCATGAAGAAAGTGATTCACACCGAAAACGCCCCTAAAGCCATCGGCCCTTACAGCCAAGCCATTGAAGCCAA
>DBVK01000020.1:10254-13252 GCA_002308135.1 Bacteroidales bacterium UBA1266 | reverse complement strand
GGTGAAGTTAAAAGGCTGGAATGGGGAAATGATTCCTCGTCGCGAATGGTCTGGGAATGAAGTGGCTCGTTTGGGAGGTGACTGTGCCGAGATTACCCACAAGCATCCATTGGGATATCTGTCTGCAGCCTTTATGGCAGACTTGATTTACTACATTCTGATGTATGATAAGAAGATTACATTCAGTGTTCTTGAAAGGTTTCTTGGTGCGGTATGTGCTGACGTGAAACAGGAGTTTACATCAGAGAGAGAACGGAAAGCTATGGATGAACTTTGGATTCTCATAGATAAGGCTGTCAAACAAGCAGGAGACATAACTGTTTTAGACGAATTTGCCATTTCTTGTATCGGTGAAGGCTGGACAGGAGACGAGGCTCTTGCTGTTGCCATCTATTGCACCATGAAGCACCTTGACTGTTTTGAGGATGCCCTTGCAGCTGCTGTCAATCACAACGGCGACAGCGACTCTACTGGATCCATCTGTGGTAACATAATGGGCGCAATCATTGGATATGATGCCATACCACAGCATTTTAAACAAAGATTGGAACTGAGAGAACTTATAATCGATTTGGCCGACGACATCGTTAAAGGATGTACTATTGACGAATATCATGCCCCCAAAACACCAGATGAGCAACAATGGGAGAAACGTTATGTGAAGATAGAGCCTGTTAGCCCCAAGTATTTCAATGGTGTGTGCCCGTTCATGAATCCGGAATATCACATCATGCCACAGGCTCAAAAAGTTTTGGAAATAAAAGAATTGTTCAATCAGATGCAGCTTGATAATGCCGAACCAGAAATATATGCATACAAGATAGCACTGAAGGTCTTTGATACAGATGATTTCGATCCTTTTCACCCGTTGGAATATAATCAAGCCTGTCATGAGCCTGAAGATTATTTCATAAATAGAAATAAAATGCCTGTTTATTGTTATGGGTTTGTTGGCGATGAACCGCTTGTATTTTCACAAGGTGTTATCAGAACATTCAGAATAAACGCACAATGTTTTGGTTGGCAGAATCCCGTTATAGCGATAAGAAAAGATGGTAGTCTGCCAATAAGCATTCAGCTTCATGGAGGACTTGCGCCTTTTTACGAAAAGACTATTAATGATAAATATCCTGGTTGGGTATTCCTTACAGTTGATTGGATGAAATGGCCTTATGTTTTTATTACACATGACTTAGAGAAAGAGTTTGCTGTTGAGATAGCTCACTTGTGGGAGGACGGCACGCTGCACAGGATATACCATTTGTATTATTGAGAATAGAAGCTGTGTCCGACACGGATTTAGGGATGCAGATATGTCGTTGGATTATTTGAATGATATTTTCGGAAAAAATAGAAAACAGAAGACACGTTTCTCTGATCTGGAAGAAAATGCAGTAGGCTTGATGGGCTCTTTCGTTCATGTCACCTTTTGCGTCAATTTCGTTTTATTATACAATCTTTTAAGTTGCTCACGATTGGAATAAATTGAGTGAAATTGCTGCAAGATTTGAGTAAAAATGCAAGAAGAATTGAGTAAAATTGCAGCGAGATTTGAGTAAGACGTCTTAATATTCCACGCATTCCATAAAAAGACAAAATCTTTCTGACATAAATTCAGAATCGTTCACAAAGATTTTTGGGGAGTTTCCCTAAAAAAGGTGGAATAATTGCAATTTTTTTCGTCAGAAATGTGATTTTTCAATACTTTTGCGTTACGGAATTTACGTTACGGAATTTACGTAATAAAATAAAAATAATTAATGCCGTCATTGGTATGAGAAAAAATATTGCAAACCCTTTTATATGTCAAGGTTACGAAAGTCCAGAATACTTTTGCGACCGTGGGAAAGAGACAAAAAATATACTTTCTTCGCTCTATAATGGAAGGAATGTTACTTTGATTTCGCCTCGTAGATTAGGCAAAACAGGGATTATATGGCACGTTTTTCACCATATCCAATCGGAGAACAAGGATGCCGTTTGTATCTACATTGACATCTTCTCCACCAGGAACCAGCATGAATTTGTTGACATGTTCGGTGCTGCGGTGATTAAAGATGCTTTGTCTCGAGGCAAAGCCTTTGGCAAGAAGGTAATGAGATTCCTTGGGGCATTACGACCAGTTGTAGGCATTGACTACATGACTGGACTTCCCAATGTAACCGTCAATACAGACCCCACACAGGCCGAGATGTCGCTAAAAGATATTATTTCACTTCTTACAAATCTTAATAAAGAGGTGTTTGTCGCTATTGATGAATTTCAGCAAATAGCCGAGTATCCTGAAATCGGGACAGAGGCGCTTCTGCGGTCACACATCCAGTTTTTGACGGGAGTCCACTTCATTTTTTCGGGCAGCAAGCAGCACCTGATGTCGGAGATGTTCCTCTCACCGCAACGTCCTTTCTACCAGAGTACTGATATTGTGAACCTGTTGCCGTTAGATGAAGAAACTTACTATAGCTTTGCCAACGGTTTCTTCGAAAGCAAGGGTGGTCACTTTGACCATGAGGTCTTTCGCGAGTTGTATGCCACCTTTGGCGGATATACGTGGTACATCCAAACTGTGTTGAACCGCTTATATGAGCGTTATAAGAAAGTTGAGACCATTGAACAGCTGCACAGTACCATTCTCTCGGTAATCGTGAGCAGGGCGCCACAATTCGAATATTTGACACAGATGCTGACTGCAAATCAGTTCGCTGTGCTTAGAGCCATTGCAAGGGATGGCCTTGTGGGAGAGCCGACTGGCAAGGAGTTCCTGAAGAAGTACAAACTTCCAAGTGCCAGCAGTGTAAACTCAGCTTTGGAGATGCTCACGTGCAAAGAATTGGTATACCGTATGTCTAACGGCTACATAATTTATGACCGTTTCTTTGGCATCTGGCTCAGCAGGTTATAGGAAATCTGTACGCTTGTGGTTGTAATATATGATTGGTAAATACAAGGGGACTTCTAAAAATTCCACGTTTTCACCTTTTGCGTCAATTTCGTTTTA
>DBVK01000020.1:9299-10198 GCA_002308135.1 Bacteroidales bacterium UBA1266 | reverse complement strand
TAAAAATGCAAGAAGAATTGAGTAAAGTGAACTTTTAAAAAATCCCCATAACATAATCCATAAATTTATGCTAAAATTCCGGATTATAATTCATAAATCATATATTGTTTTATGGATTACAGTCGTGTCGGATATTTATAGAAGTTCCCTTGAAAACATCTGTCGGATGTTGGGAAAATGAAAGCAGTGCGTAGGTGAATTTACAGAAGCGTTAATTCCGTACGAAATAAAACAGCCGGTGGCGCGTTAAGGAATCAGGAAAAAACCATAAACGCCATGGAAAAACGAAGCCGTCTGATTTTGAAGGCAGGGAAGGAGAAATCCCTGCTCCGCCGCCACCCTTGGGTCTTCTCCGGTGCGGTGCAGCGCGTGGAAGGCCCTTTGGCCGAAGGCGACCTGGCCGATGTGTACACCCAGGACGGAAGCTATCTGGCCACCGGCCATTGGCAGCCGGGGAGCATAGCCCTGAAGGTGCTGCGTTTCGGCAATCCAACGATAGATGCGGATTTTTGGCGGGAACGCCTGGAAAATGCTGTTGCCTACCGTCAGGCCCTGGGCTTGTGGGACGACCCGGCAACCAATGTGTTCCGGCTGATCCATAGCGAAGGGGACGGTTTGTCCGGGCTGGTAGCCGACTATTACAATGGGGTGGTGGTGCTGCAATCCCATTCCGAAGGCATGCACCGCGCCTATCCTATACTCTTGCCCATGTTGCAGGAATCATTGGGGGACAGGCTGCGGGCAGTCTATGACAAAAGCAGTGCGACCCTTCCGTCCGGCAATGCCACGGACGCCTATGTGTGCGGCGATGCGGCGGATGTCCTGGAAATCATGGAATACGGCAACCGTTTCCGTATCCGTCTCTCTGATGCGCAGAAAACCGGCTTTTTCATCGACCA
>DBVK01000020.1:1684-9246 GCA_002308135.1 Bacteroidales bacterium UBA1266 | reverse complement strand
TTCGGCTACACGGGCGGATTCTCCCTGAGCGCGTTGCGTGGCGGAGCGTCTTACGTGGAAACGGTGGATATTTCCCAAAAAGCCATTTTGCAATGCAACGAAAACGTGGCCTTGAATTTCCCTCACGCGCCGCATTGCGGTGTCACCCGGGATGCCATGCCATACCTTTCCAACTGCAGCAAAACCTTCGACATCATGGTGCTGGACCCGCCGGCTTTCGCCAAGAACCATAACAGTCTGCAGCAGGGCTTGAAGGGCTATAAAACAATCAACCAACGTGCCTTGGAGCGGATTGCGCCAGGCGGATGGCTGTTCACTTTCTCCTGTTCGCAGGCGGTCAGCCGGGAGGATTTCCAGACCATGCTTTTCACGGCGGCGACCAATGCCCATAGGGACGTCCGTATTGTGCGCAGGCTCTCCCAAGCCCCGGACCATCCGGTAAGCGTATATCATCCGGAAGGGGACTACCTTAAGGGCTTGTTGGTATATGTGGCATAAAAACCGTATTGCCGCCTGTCTCTCGTTTTGTGTTTTCTGCGAAACAGCAGCAAAAAAAAAGCAAGCGTCCAAAACGCTTGCTTTTCTGTGCAGTCCCCTCTTGTTTGAAGCTTAATACAGGGCGATGCTGAGCCCGAAGCTCATGGGGTAAATTTGCGGGTTCCCATCCAGGAAACACTTGGTCAGCATATAGGAGGCGTTGAACCCGAAATATTTCCATCCGGTCTGGAAGGTGGCTTCCACCGGAATTTTGGTCTTGTTGGGGAATTTGTCGCTCTTGATGCGCACATCGCGGTAGAGGTTGTTCTGGTATTGCAGTACCGCATTGTTTTTCCCCACGTATTTGCTGTGTACGTCAGCGACAATGCCCAACCTTACGCCTATGGCGATTTTGAATGCGTTGTTCGGGTTGAAATACCTGAACTCTAAGGGGATGTGTAAATAGGTGTAGGAAAGCTTGTTGATGGAATATTCGGTTTTCTCCGGCAGCGTTTCCATCACCACATCGTAGTTGTGGTCAATGTAGCTATAGGCATTGGAATACAGGTTGTGGCTGCATACACCCACGCCCAGTCCGAAGCTGAACGGGCTGTTTTTACGCACAGGCATGTCGTAAATGAAGGCGACGTTCGCCCCCCTGTTGAATCCTTCCTGTCTGACCCCTTCGGGGAGACCGAACCAATGGGTGTAAAAGAAATCAGCATACAGCCGGTTTTTGATTACGAGGTCTTTGGCTTCCTTGCGTGGAAGTATGCTGTCTTGCGCTTGGGCGCTGTAAGCTCCCCAAACCAGCATGGCGCATCCGATAATGAAAAGTTTCTTCATGTTTTTTTGTTAAAGGGCAATGCTTCAAACGGGTTTTTCCCGTTTTTATTGTCATTCCGGGTTGGTGTTCTTTAAATTTTCTTTGGAAAAGCAAAAAGGGAGCAGGTCGGAGGCTTGCGCTATCCGCAGCACCGGACCGCCTGCGCTTCCCATAATCACGGGAATGGGGCTCTGCTGTTTCTGCTCGTATTCCAGCAATACCTGCCGGCATCCGCTGCAGGGGGACAAGGGGGTGGGGGATGAAGGGCCGGCCAGTGCGATACCGGTGATGCGTTTCCCCGGATAAAGGGCCGAGGCTGCAAACAGGGCGACACGCTCCGCACACAGCCCCTGGGGGTAGGAGGCGTTCTCCTGATTGTTGCCGCGGACGAGGGTGCCGTCCTCCAGGCGGACGCAGGCTCCTACGGTGAATTTGGAATAAGGGGCGTAGGCTTTGCCTGCGGAAGCAAGCGCTTCTTGCAGCAAACGGCGGTCCNNTGGTGTTGCTCTTTCATGGTGTATGTGGTGGCATAAGAGAAGCGGCTCCTGAATGGAGCCGCTTCTGCTTTTATGGGTGTTTCCGGTGTCCGGATTAACGGATCACTTGGATTTTCTCCACGCGGGTGGCCTGTGCGTTCTGCATTTTGACAATGTAGAGGCCGTTGCTCAGGTCTTCCATGTTGATGTTGGCGTTGCCGTTCACTTGGGCTGTTTTGACCAGCTGGCCGTTGGCGGCGTACACATTCACAGTGATGTTGCTGGCGTTTTCAATGCTCAGGTTGTTGCGCACGGGGTTCGGATAGATGCGGATGGCTTCCATCTCGGCTTCAGCGACATTGGTGGTGAATTCAGTGGTGAACGCACCGCAGAAACCTTCGTCGGTCACATCCGAATAGGTGCTGTTGGTGTAAACTTTCGTGACTTTGGCGCACAGGGTGTTGGCCAAAAGGCCTTCATTGAAAGCGGAAGCCTTGAAGGCAAGATCAGACAGGTTAACCACGATGTTGGAGTCTTTTTCCACTTCCTTATTTATGGTAAGAGCCAGGTTCATGGGTGATTGGTTGAAGGAGAGTTCCACTTGAACGGTGTCGTTTGCGTTAAGGGACGCTTGGGTGTTGTTGTTAAGCACCATATACAAGGGGAATTTGTAGGATTTGCTGCGGTCTATGTTATTGAATTTCAGAGAGTCGAACAAGTACGGTTCATTGTTCTGAACATAAAGCAGATACTTTACGGTCTGGGCGTTCACGACAGAGCTGAAGCAGAAAGCAACCACTAATAAAGCGAATAATTTTTTCATGTTTTTTGATTTTAAGTTAATAGTTAATACAGTTTTCGATTCAAAGTGCAAAAATAGCTATTTTTCAAATAACAATATCCATTTTCCGAAAAAAAATGCCATAAATTTTATTCTTTTGGAAAGATTTGCCTAAAAGCGCTATCTTTGCATTCTGTTCGGACGGCTCGGACAGTAAGGCATAGACAGCTTATTTTATTGTGATTTATGCGGAAAGGGGAACATCGGACGGAAGAGGATGTGTTATGGATGCGGCAGGCGCTGGCGGAGGCGGAAAAAGCCCTGGAGGCCGGTGAAGTGCCCATTGGGGCGGTTATTGTAGGCGGCGGCAGGGTGCTGGCACGTGCCTATAACCGCACGGAAACCCTCTGTGACGTGACGGCCCATGCCGAAATGCAGGCATTTACCGCCGCGTCGGACGCCATAGGGGCCAAATATCTGCAGGAATGCACGCTGTACGTCACCTTGGAACCCTGCCCCATGTGCGCGGGGGCGGCGTACTGGACCCAAATCGGCCGTATTGTCTATGGCGCCACCGATGCCAAGCACACCCAGGTGGACAGGCAGGCGCTGTACCATCCCAAAACCAAGGTCGTTTCCGGTGTGCTTGCCACCGAATGTGCTGCGCTGCTTCAGGCGTTTTTCAGCCGCAAGCGCAAAGCCTCCGCCGGAAAGGGTTTGCCGACGGATAAATGAGCATACCATTAGTATTTAATAAACAGATAAATCAAGCATAAAATGATTACACTTCAGAGGAATACGTTTGTCGCCCCCCCGCTTCCCGCGCAGGAAGTGGCGGATGCATACCGCATGCTGTGCGGGCGCAGCGGCCGTATGAATGATTTTTTGGGATGGATGGATCCGGGCGCGCTCGCCCCATCCGGCTTGCTGGAACAGTTGCAGCAGGAAGCGGAAAGGCTGCGTCGCCAGTCCCGTTGCGTGGTGGTTGCCGGTATAGGCGGATCCTACCTGGGCGCCAGGGCGGGGATAGAGGCTTTGTCCCCGGCTTTCCCCGATGCGGATGCCGTGCGCATACTGTATGCCGGACATCACCTTTCCGAAGATTATTATGCCGAGCTGCTGGCGTATTTGGACACCGTGGATTATTCCGTCATTGTGATATCCAAATCGGGCACCACGACAGAAACCGCTGTGGCATTCCGTTTGCTGCGGCAGCATTGCGAAAAAAAGTACGGCAGCCGTGCGGCGGAACGCATTGTCTGCATCACCGACCGCGCCAAAGGCGCCCTGAAGGCCTTGGCCGGACAGAAGCATTATCCGGCCTATGTGCTGCCGGACGATGTGGGCGGACGCTATTCGGTGCTCAGTCCCGTTGGGCTGCTTCCGGTGGCCGTGGCCGGTATTGACATCAATCCCTTGGTGAATGGTGCGGTGCGTATGTGCCAGGCTATACGGGAGCAGTCGGAGCGGCACCCTGCGGTGCGCTACGCCTGCCTCCGCAACGCCTTGTACCGTCAGGGCTTTTCCATAGAGGTCATGGCCACCTTCGAACCCAAACTGCAGTATTTCATCGAATGGTGGAAGCAGCTTTTCGGAGAAAGCGAGGGCAAGGAGCGGAAAGGGGTGTTTCCCGCCGGAGTGGTGTATACCACGGACTTGCATTCCATGGGACAGTTCATGCAGGAGGGCAGCCGCCTGATGTGGGAAACCTTCTTGGACGTGGAGCGTCCGCAACGGCATTGCGAAGTGCCGCTTTTGCCGGAAACGGACAATGGGGATGCCCTGAACTATCTGGGAGGAAGGCGTTTGCATGAAATCAACCGCCAAGCCTGCTCGGGTACGGTGCTGGCGCATGAGGACGGCGGGGTGCCTTCCCTCTCGCTGCGGATGGAAACGCTGGATGCGGACCACTTGGGACAATTGATCTATTTCTTCGAGTTCGCATGCGCGGTCAGTGCTTATCTGTTGGATGTCAATCCTTTTGACCAGCCGGGCGTGGAAGCCTATAAAAAGAACATGTTCGCCCTCTTGGGCAAACCCGGTTACGAGGAGTCCGCAGCCGCTTTGCAGGAGCGCATGCGGCGCAAATAACAGCGCGATGGAATATTTTTTGGACATGGATGCGGCATACGCATCCTACAATCAGGCCGAATTCGTGCTGCTTCCCGTTCCCTATGACGGGACCAGCACCTATGTGAAAGGGGCGGACAAAGGCCCCCAGGCCATCATTGACGCCTCGGACAGCATTGAGCTCTATGACGTGGAGGAGGGCATGGAAGTCTATTCCCACGGCATACACACGGCAGCGCCGGTAAATGTCAGCCATACGCCCGAAGCTATGGTAGAGGAGGTGAAGCGGCGCACCCTGGCCTTGCTGAATGACGGCAAAACGCCCATAGTGCTGGGCGGCGAGCATTCCGTTACGGTGGGCAGCGTCTGCGCATACGCGGAAAAATTTCCGCAGCTGTCTGTGCTTCAGTTGGATGCCCACGCGGACATGCGGGAATCCTACCAAGGATCCCGCTACAATCACGCCTGTGTCATGAAGCGGGTGAAGGAGCATTGTCCGGTGGTTCAGGTGGGTATACGCAGCGTGTGCATAGAGGAGAAGGCGGAGCTGGACGAAGCCACGACCGTCTACGCCCATCAGCTGCATACGGATAAAGCCTGGATGGAAAGGGCCGCCTCCGGTTTGAGCGGACAGGTGTACCTGACCGTTGACCTGGATGCCTTTGACCCTTCCGTGCTGCCTTCGACCGGCACGCCTTTCCCTGGCGGCATGGCCTGGCGGCAGGTGCTGGATTTCATAGACTATGTGCTTCAGGCACATGAAATTGTAGGTTTTGACGTGGTGGAGCTTTGCCCTAACCCCGAAGCGAAAGCCTCCGATGTGCTGGCTGCGGTGCTGGTATATAAACTCATCACCAAGATGGTGAAAAAGCGCGAGGCATGCAAATAGGCGTGTTGGCAGGGAAGGTGCGCGAACGCTTGGCTTTTCTGGGGCAGGAGTCCCGATCGGCGGCACAGTTGCTTATGGAGCATTACACCGGAAAGGACGCGCTGTTCACGGCCTTGAACCCCGATTACCCCACGGATGGGACGGTGGAGCAAGGGATCATGTCTGCGCTGCGGGAGCTGGAACTTGGCAGGCCGCTTCAGTATGTGCTGCGGGAAGCCTGGTTTTACGGCCGTCCCTTTTATGTGGACGAAAGGGTGCTGATTCCCCGTCCTGAAACGGAGGAGCTGGTGCGCTGGGCCTTGGATGGGCATGGACGGGAGCAAGCCATCCGTGTCGCGGACTGGTGCACCGGCAGCGGATGCATAGCCATAACTTTGGCCAAGGAAAGACCCTCCTGGCGCTGTGTGGGATGGGATGTGAGCGCGGAGGCCTTGCAGGTGGCCCGTGAAAATGCCAGACGGCAGGCGGTTTCTGTCCGTTGGGAAGAAAGGGACCTTTTGGCTTTGCAACGCTCTGAAGAGGAGAAGTCCGCCTACCGCCTCATGCTCAGCAATCCGCCTTATGTGCGGGAACAGGAGCGGGCAGGCATGTCCGAAAGGGTGAAGGCGCACGAGCCTTCCATGGCGCTGTTTGTGCCGGACAGCGACCCCTTGTTGTTCTACCGTGCCTTGGCCGAATGGGCTCAATATGCCTTGGAGCCTGGTGGGCAATGGTTTATGGAAATAAACGAAGCCCTTTCCGGGGAAACCCTGGCCCTGCTTCGTTCCTATGCCTTTGACGGCTTGGAGCTGAGGCGGGACATGCAGGGCAAATGCCGTATGATTAAAGCGATAAAAATCTAAAAATGAAAGATATACATTCTTTGTCCCTGTCCCAGCTGCAGCAATGGATGGAGGAACAGCGTCAGCCGGCCTTCCGGGCCAGACAGCTCTACGAATACCTGTGGAAACATAACCTTAGCGCTTTCCAGGAGATGCGTTCGCTTCCCCAAGCCTTGCGCGCACAGCTTTCCAAGGAGTTTGCCATGGAAAAGGCCGTTTTCTCCGAAATCCAGGAGAGCGCGGACGGCAGTGTGAAGTATGCCTTGCGTCTGTCCGACGGCAAAGAGGTGGAGATGGTGCTGATCCCTTCGCGCAACCGCAGCACGCTGTGCGTATCCTCCCAGGTGGGATGCCCCTTGCATTGCCGTTTCTGCGCCACCGCCCATCTGGGATACTCCCGTAACCTGACCCCCTATGAGATGTTCGCCCAGGTGCATGCCGCCCGCTTGGAGTCCGGGCAGCGTTACGGCCACCCCTTAAGCAACATCGTATGGATGGGCATGGGGGAGCCCCTTTTGAATTTCGAGGCGGTGAAAGCGGCTATTGACAAAGTGACCGATCCGGAAATCATGGGCATGTCACCCTCCCGCATCACGGTGTCCACGGCCGGCCATTGCGATGGCATACGCCAGATGGCCCGTCTGCTCCCTTCCGTGAATCTGGCGGTTTCCCTGCATACGGCCGACGCCGCCCAGCGTCAGGAGCTGATGCCGATCAGCGGGAAATACCCTTTGGCCGCCCTTTCGGACGCCTTGGCGGATTACCATCAGCGGACAGGGAATCGTGTCACCTTGGAATATATGCTTTTGAAGAATGTGAATGACAGTCCGGGGCATGCCCGTCTGCTCTTGGATTTCTGCCGGCGCTTCCCGGTAAAGATCAATCTGATTGCCTACAATGTGCATCCCTATGCCCCTTTCCAGCCTTCCGATGCCGATGTGTTCCGGGGCTTTATGCATACCCTTTTGGAAAAGAACCTGATTGTCAATGTGCGGAAAAGCAAAGGGGGGGATATTGACGCCGCTTGCGGACAATTGGTCAATGCGAAGAAAAAATCCGGAAAAATGTGATTTGTTTTTCAAAAAAGTGTATCTTTGCACTTTGCAAAACAACTGTACTATGAAATTTGACAAGGTAGAGAAACTGGTCAAGGAATACAAGGAACTACTTGCTGCTACAGCGTATAGCAAGGAATACACTTACTACGAGCAGGTCTACAACA
>DBVK01000020.1:0-1674 GCA_002308135.1 Bacteroidales bacterium UBA1266 | reverse complement strand
GCTTTCGAAGGCTCTGCGCTGACCGAATCCGAAGTGGTGGACTTGCTGAAATACGGCGAAAAACCGAAGAAAAAACCGGAAAAATCCGTGCTGCAGGTGAAGGATGCGTACAACACCCTGCAATATGTGCTGCAAATGACCCAAAAGAAAAAGGCTTTGTCGGTGGATATACTGCACGAGATTGGTTCCCGGGTCATGGCTTCCACCGGCGGGGTGTGCAAAGGCGATATGGAGAGCTACGACTCATCCAAAGGCGAATTCCGCAAGGGGGTGGTCAAGAACGCCTCCCGTCTTTTCCCGGACTACAAGCGGCTTCCGGTCATGATGGAGCAGTTTTGCAGTGACCTTCAGAAACAGATCAAGGAGGCGGAAAACATGGAGGAGCGCTCCATACTGACATATAACGCCTTGTATACTATGCTGAATGTCTATCCCTTCGGAGAAGGCAACGTGAGCTCCGCCTTTTTCGTCTATAACTACCTGCAGGCGCTTTGCGACCTGCCCATGTCTTTCCTGTACAAGGTGGACGGTGTGCGTTTTCTGGCCATTTTCGACCAGTCGCGGACACAGGGTAACCTGCATCCCTACCACGTGTTCTGCTTCAAGCAGTACATCAAATTCCTGGAAGAGGAAATCGCTGAAATGCAAAAATAAACGCCATGAAACATCGAATGTTAAAGAAGTGTCCGCGCTGCCTGCTGCTCGTGTTGGCGGTGGCTTTTGCGGCCTGTCAGGGCAATGGCACGCAGGGGGGCGGCCTGATGTCCTCCTCCGGACGTTCCAGCGAAGTGCTGGTTGTATGTCCGGACAAGGACTGGCAGGGAAGCCTGGGGGACAGTCTTCGTGCCGTGTTGGAAGCGCCTGTGCCGGGGCTTCCGCAAACCGAGCCCATGTTCCGTGTCATGCAGGTGAATCCGGGGCGTTTCACACCCATGTACCAGAAACAGCGCAACATTATCCAACTGCAGGTGAAGGCGGACGCCACTGCCTCCCGTTTGCTGGTGGAGCGCAACAAATGGGCGCGCCCCCAAACGGTCATCACCCTGAGCTCCCCTTGTCAGGATTCCCTTATCGTTGCGTTCTCCTATGCGCAGGAACGCATTGTCGGGCATGTTATGCAGGCGGAGATGCTGCGTTTCCAGCGGGCGCAGCGCGCCCAGGAGAACCTTAGCCTGAACCGCAGGCTGCAGCAGCGTTACGCTTTGTCCATGGTGCTGCCCGAAGGCTTTATTTTTGCAGTGTGCAAACCCGATTTCTGCTGGTTGCGCAAGGAAACCAAATACTGGGGGCAGAGTGTGATGGTGTACACCGAACCCTATACTTCGGAATCCCAATTCTCGCCCGAGCATATTTCCGCTTTGCGGAACCGCCATACCAAAGCGTATGTGCAAGGAAGCACAGAAGGCTCCTATGCCGGCATAGACGATCGCTATTACCCTGTCCTATATACGAACTATGCTTTTCCGAAATCCCCTTACGCTGTGGAATCCAGGGGATTGTGGGGCTTGCTCGGCAATACGGGGGACCGCATGGGCGGCCCTTTTGTCTCGTACACATTTTTGGATACCATATATCAGCGCGTGGTTACGGCCGACGCATTCCTGTATGCGCCTTCGGACGAGAAGCGTGACCTGCTGCGCCAGATAGAGGCCGTGTTGCTGAGTGCGCAGGTCG
>DBVK01000080.1:5018-5859 GCA_002308135.1 Bacteroidales bacterium UBA1266 | reverse complement strand
CGTCCTTCTCGAACATGGTGTAGGCCCTGAGCAGCTGCTGCACGGTGTGTATGCGCTCCGAAGCTTCGGAGAAAGCCTTGTAGAGTTCATTCTTACGGTTCAGCTTCTCTTCCGGGCTGAGCTGCTGATGCTCCAGCTCGGCCAGTTCCGAACCCATGTCGGGAATCACAAAGAACTGGGCGTCCTTGGTGTCGTTGGCGACCAAGTCTATGCCCTTGTCCTTGATGTCCACCGAATTCAGTTTCTCCTCAATGACAAAATACAGCTCATCGTCGATGATGTGCATGTTTTTGTTCTGCTCGGCCATGTAGAAGCTTTCCGTCTTGAGCAACAGCTGCTTCATGCCCTGCTCGCTCAACAGCTTGATCAAGGCCTTGTTCTTGGGGAGCCCACGGTGGGCGCGTAACAGCAGCTTGCCGAGCTCTTCCTCCTTTTTGGGATCGTGCTCGTTCATCAGCCGGCGTATGTCGGTCAGCAGCATATTGACCAGCTGCCGCTGGGCGTTGTACAATTTCTCCACTATGGGTTTGTACTTGTCAAAATCCTGGTCCTCGCCCTTGGGCGTGGGACCGGAAATAATCAAAGGGGTACGCGCGTCGTCAATCAGCACGGAGTCCACCTCGTCCACGATGGCGTAATTGTGCCGGCGCTGCACCAGCTCCGACACATTGCGCGCCATGTTGTCACGCAAATAGTCAAATCCGAATTCGTTGTTGGTGCCGAAAGTGATATCGGCCTGATAAGCCGCACGACGCTCTTCGGAATTGGGTTCGTGCTTGTCTATGCAATCCACGGAAAGCCCGTGGAACATATACAGCATGCCCATCCACTCCGAGTCACG
>DBVK01000080.1:0-5012 GCA_002308135.1 Bacteroidales bacterium UBA1266 | reverse complement strand
GTAATCGTTGACCGTCACCACATGCACGCCTTCACCGGTCAGGGCGTTCAGGTAAACCGGGAGCGTGGCGACCAGGGTTTTACCCTCTCCCGTCGCCATTTCCGCAATCTTCCCCTGATGCAGCACCGTGCCGCCTATCAGCTGCACATCGTAATGGCACATGTCCCAGGTGATGAGGTTGCCGCCGGCCATCCAGCTGTTCTGGTACACCGCCTGATCACCCTCCACGGTAATGCTCTCGTACTGCGTGGCCAAATCACGGTCAAAGTCGGTTGCCGTAACACGGATTTCCTTATTGTCCTTGAAACGCCGCGCCGTTTCCTTCATCACGGCAAACGCTTCCGGAAGCAGCTCGTTCAACTCGGCTTCCGAGGTCTGGTAAATGGAATCCTCCAGTTTCTCAATGGATTCGTACAGCTTCTGTTTCTCGCCGACCGGCATGTCATATTCCGTCTCCAGGCGTGCGTTCATCGCTTCAATCTGCTGACGCTCCACCTTGGTGGCCTCCTGTATGCGGAGACGAAACTCCTGGGTTTTAGCACGCAGCTCGTCATTGGAAAAACCCTTTATCCGCTCATACGCTTCCTTTATGGTGTCCAGGATGGGGTTCAACTCCTTTAAATCCCTGTCGGACTTGGTGCCGAAAATTTTACTTAAAAAATTAGCCATATACTGATATACAATCTGTTACAATTAAAGCCAATCTGGCGAAACAAATATGCAAATTTACACGAAAAAACAATATGACCTGACAATTTCCCCAAACAAATTTCATCGCAGGAAAACGCGCCGGCATCTGCAAAAAAAAAAAGAAGAGAGGGGCCTGTCAGACCCCTCTCTGTCGCATAACAGGAAAGTTTTAGCCTTATTTGCCTGAGGTGACGACCGAAACAATCTCCGGATCAAACACCGTCTTTCCGTTGCTCCACCGCATGAAAGCGCGGAAGTAATAGGTTGTCTGGGGCTTCAAAGCGGAAATCACGCCGCTCACCGTGCGGGAGCCGTCCGGATTCTCCGTCATTGTCAGTTCGCTCAAGTGTTCCAGGGCATTGTACACCTTGTCATTCAAGGTGGGGTTGCCCGTCTCGTTGTAGCAGGCTCCGATGGCGATGGGGTCGCCACTGTCGATGTAGCCCGTCACCGTGTAGCTGACAAAGGTGTCCGAAGCAGACAGCTTGTCGATACGTATCCAATTGGTGTCATGGTTACCACCGCCACCGCCATTCGTGGTGGTGAAGGTGCGCCAGTCCCCGACAATCAGTTCGGACTCGGGTGTCATGCGCAGGAAAGGCATCACATTGTACCTCTGGTCCGGTTGCAGGCCGGTGATGGTGCCGCTGAAGGATTTGCCCTGGTTGGCAAAAGCGGAAGCGGTGCAGTCAATGTACGCACCCTCCTTAAATACAGGCGCGCCTTCCGATTCCGGGCAGTAGATGAAACCGCAACTGGCCTTGGCAAAAGGCGCTGCGCTGGAGAGATCGCCCACGATGCGGGCGGAGAGGGTGATGGAAGTGTCCGTATGGCTAACCTCTTCGATTCCAGTGACGGAATAGCCGTCTCCTCCCGGAGCCTGCGGCTCCACATAGAAAGAGGCCCCGTAAACGTATTCGGCTTCCTCCGCTCCGACCTTGCCCACATACACATAGGCTCTGGCCTGCTTGCGGTTGTCCACCCGGAAGGTGCTGCGGAACACAAACGAACGCTTGTCACCGCTGACTTTCTCCGAAACAGCGTCCCCGTTGAAATACTTGGGTTCGCCACTTTCCGCCCCGACAGGGAAATAGCNNGAATAGCCGATGCCAAAGCTGCCGCCGCCACGCTGGTCTTGCGCGTCCTTGAGCTCCTTGGTGGCGTCCTTGATATCCACCGTCACGGTATAGGTCACTTCGTCCCCGTTCCACTGGGGTTCCGAGACTTCAATGCTGACACCATCGGTGTTTCCGCCGTTTCCGCCAGCTCCGCCGCCCTGCGTGTTGTCATCTTTGTCGCACCCGACAAAAACCGAAGCCATCAGCAACAGGCAAACAGTTTTTAAAGATTTTGCTTTCATGTTATTGTATTTTAAAAATTAAAAAATTGTTCGGTTTTTATTTTCTCAAACCTTCGAAACTGACCAGCTGCCAGTTCAGATTGACCGTGTCACCAAGAAGGTTTACATCCACACCGAATTCCAGCTTCATGTTCACCTTGCCCAAACCATCAAAGGCTGCTGTGGCATTCAGGCTTTTCACAAGGTTGTTTATGTTTTCCGGTGTTTTAACGCCGATATAGGTCAGCAATTGCGTGGCAATGGCAAGGTCCGTGCCGGCAATGTTAGCCCTGTAGAAGCCGGTGGTATCCGTCGGTTCAAAATTCATAATGCCATACAATTTAAGCCTGTCTTTCAACAAACCATTGATAAAAAACACCGTGGCATCATAGGTGGTGTCAGCCAATGTATATTGGCCCGCATAGGAACCGGCATACGAAATTTCCTCTTCCTTAGGGTCTTCCTTGTCCTCTTTTTTACAGCTGGAGAAAACCAAAGCCAACACACTGAAAACTAAAACGATTTTTTTCATAATTTGTTTATTTTTTATGTTTACTTACTTGTCCCTTAATTGTCATAGGCATGGAACTGCGCAATCTTCTTCCACAGATGCAGGCGCTCGTAACCGCCCACGTTATGCTCGTGCACAGGATAGATGAAGTAGTTCACCTGTTTCCCTTTGAGTATGCACTGGTTGATGAACTGCAACGTGTGCTGCCACACTACGGTGCCGTCTTGTGCGCCATGGAAAATCAGCAGTTTCCCCTGAATGGAATCCACTTTGTTCAGCAGGGAGGCGCGCTCATAGCCTTCCGGATTCTCCTGCGGCATGTCCATGTAACGCTCCCCGTACATTACCTCGTAATATTTCCAGTCAATCACCGGACCGCCCGCCGTGGCTTTCTTGAAAAGCCCCGGACACCTGGTGAACAGGCTCAAGGTCATGAATCCGCCATAGCTCCATCCGTCAACCGAAAAACGGGAAGTGTCCGCATAAGGCAGGCTGCGCAGGTAATTCACCCCGCACAGCTGGTCCTCCACCTCAAAATCGCCCAGGTGGCGGTGAATGCAGCTCTCAAATTCAAATCCCCTATGGTTCGTGCCCCTGTTGTCCAGCGTGAACACTATATACCCTTTCTGCGCCATGTAGTGCAGGAACCAGCCTCCAGACAGCCAATTGTTCGTAACCAGCTGGGAATGCGGCCCACCATACACATAGACAAATACCGGGTACTTTTTCGTGCTGTCAAAGTGAATGGGCATGATCATACGGCAGTACAGCAGGTCGTTGTTGGCGTTCTTCAGGGTGAAGATGCGGGTTTCAGGCAGCGCATAGGCATTCAGGTAGCCTTTATTGTCCAGCAGCGTCTCCTTCACTCCGCCCTTTTTATCCCTAAGCACGTATTTCGACTCCTGGTCTATGCTGCTGTACACATCCAGAAAATACGTGACCGTGGCGTCCGGCTGGACGGAATGGGTGCCGTTTTCCGGAGTGACCCGGCGGATTTTCCCTTTTTTCATGTCCAGCACATAAAAATGGTCCCCGGTGATTTCGTCGCGATTGGAGGTGAAGAACACTTGGAATCCGCTCTTGTCAAAACCTTTGAACTCCTTGACTTCCCAAGGGCCGGAGGTCAGCTGTTTCAGCAGCTTGCCGGAAAGGTCATACAGGTACAGGTGTTTCCATCCGTCCCTGCGGGACACATAAATGAAGCGGTCCGGCTGGTTGGGAAGGAAGTACAAGGGATCGGAGGGTTCCACATAGCGGCTGTCCCTCTCCTCGAACAGCGTGGCGGCAAAAGCGCCTGTTCGGGCATTGTATTTGTTCAGTTTCAAATGGTTCTGCTCGCGGTTCAGCAAGGCGACAAGCACATATTCCTCATCCGGTGTCCAGGTGACGCTGCAAAGGTACTGGTCGCGCGGCTCACCGGTCTGCAGGTACACCGTCTCCCCCGTTTCCATGGCATACACCCCCAGGGTGACTTCATGGGAGGCCATGCCGGCCATGGGATATTTGATGTTTTTCACTTTGGCGATGCGGCCTTGCGCGTCCACCAAAGGATAATCCGTGACCATGCTTTCATCCATGCGGTAGAACGCCAGGTAATTCCCTTTGGGGGACCAGAACGCGCCCTTATCAATGCCGAACTCGTTGCGGTGCGGCACATGCCCGTAGCGGACATCTTTCTCCGACTGCCGGTTCACGCGGACCGGATTGGCGTCTGCCTTGCAGACGAACAAATGATCGCCCAAGGTATAGGAGAAACGGGCGTGCTTCCAGTCAACCAAGAGATTGGAAGCATCCGTGACCGTTGTTTTCAAGGTGTGGAGTATCTTTTTTTCAGTGACATCATACAGCACATAACCGTCCTTCACCCGCAAGTACACCTGGTCGGGGGTGATCCACCGCGCCATCGAGGGGAAGCGTTTCAGGCTTTCCTTTCCGGCGGCCTTCATTGCGGCGTTCACATCCGCCAAAGAGAACAGTTCGCTTTCCTTGGGCGATGCGGCGGAACGTTTCATCAGGACATTGTCCCGTTCAAAAATGAAGTCGCTTCCCTCCGGCAGCCACTGCCATTGGTTTATCCGTTGCGGATAAAGGTTACCGTTAGTGAACAAGTCCTGCAGATTGAAAATCTTGTCCTGTGCGGACAAACAGCCTGCAAATAACACAAAAAAAACTGCTAAATGAATTTTACGCATGGCCTCATATAGGTTTTGGAACGTGCAAAAGTACTAATTTTTTGAACACATCCCCCCTTTCTTCAAAATTCTTGAATGCATCGTAACTGGGCGCCGCCGGCGACAGCAGGCATACCTTGCCCGCTGCGGTCAGACGGAAGGCCGCCTCCACCATTTCCTCAAATTGTTCAAAAAAGGCAAAGGTCTTTCCTTCAACCGCTTCCGCCAAAGCCATCATCCGACGGCCGGCCTGGCCGGTAAACAGGAAATGGCGCACTTCCGAACGTTCGAACAACACACG
>DBVK01000052.1:7859-8033 GCA_002308135.1 Bacteroidales bacterium UBA1266 | reverse complement strand
GTATGGAAAGGCATCAGACCTCGGCGGGCATTTTCAGGAATCCGGCCAGGGAGCAGGCGGTGATTGATTATTACGATTGCCAGCACCAGGTGATGACCCAGAGCATTCTCGCTTTTGCCAAAGTGGTGAAGGACAATTGGCCGCGCCCCATTACGGTGGGCTGTTTCTACGGCT
>DBVK01000052.1:4674-7766 GCA_002308135.1 Bacteroidales bacterium UBA1266 | reverse complement strand
GGCTTGGTGGAATCGGTCAGCATGCACGGCAAACTTTGGTTGGACGAAATGGATCAGCCCACTCACCTGGGCTATGTGTATTTGGGCGGCTTGCAGCAGTATCCTAAGGAGGAAAGCGTGCAGATAATGCGCAAATTCGTGCTGAGCCCGTTTTTGAGGGGCGGCGGCATGTGGTTTTACGATTTCGGCCCTTTGATGAATTCCGGCTGGTGGGACGATCCCGACTATATGCGGGAAATCGAGGAACTGCATCGTTTGGAGGAGCGCTATTTCCACAAGGAGCAGGCCACGCCTGCAGACGTGTTGCTGGTGTTTGACACGGAGGTCTTTTATCATACGGCTTCCCGTGATGTGGACGATCCCATCACCGACCAGACTTCAGTGAATGTGGTGCCTATTGAGGCATTCAAATCAGGGGCTTCGGTGGCCACCTGCTATCTTTCCGATTTGGAAGCCATGGATTTGACCCCTTATAAGGCCGTGGTGTTTGTCAATTGCTTTCTGCTTCGTCCGGAGCAGCGGCAATGGATTCGCAAGCATGTGGCTAAGGCGGGGCGCAGCCTCGTTTGGCTGACAGCTCCAGGCTACAACGACGGCAGCACCTTGGATGTCCGCCACGTGGAGGATTGCATAGGGATGCGCCTGGATACGCTTTCCGACACGCATATCCCGACGCTGCGTTTCGTTTCGCTTTTCGGGGACAGTGTGCAGTCTGGGGAAAAAATAGCCGAAGTGGGCAAAACGATTTTCATGCGGCAGAACGATAGCCTGCACACGTTCCGACAGACCTTTTTCTCTGTACGGGACAGCCGGGCTGAGCCGCTTGCCGTGTATGACACCTTGTTCCCGGCACGCGTGGCCGCGGCGCGTGTGGTACGCAACCAGTCCACGGATTATTTCTTCGCCTTGCCGCTGATGACGAGCGGCTTGTGGCAGCAGCTTTTCCGTCTGGCGGGATGCCATATTTACGATACGGAAGGGGATGCTGTCCTGGCGGGAAGCGGCCTGCTGATGGTCCACACTGCCGAAGGTGGTGAGCGTACGCTGCGGCTGCGCAACGGCAAGGAAGTGCAGCTGCGTATGCAACCCAAGCAAACCCTGCTGTTGGATGCGGAAACGGGAGAGGTGTTAAAATAAAAGCCAAATCATGCAAAAAAACATCCTTGTTTTGTGGCTGGCGGCGTTGCTGCTCCATTGTGTGCCGGCGGACGCACAGTATCAGCTTGAGAATCCGGATTTTGAGCGATGGGACGCCGCTTCCATCAGCCTGCCGGAGCATTGGCATTCATACAATACGGCCCGGTGCGACATTATCGGACTGCCTCCCAGCTATTCCAATTCGGTATGCAACATAATAGCGAACACCTCCGTGCATTCCCGTGAAAGCGGCGGAAGGCCGGGCGGAAGCGGCAGTAATTACATCCGTTTGCGGACACGTCTGGTCACAGGCGGCGGCTCCACCTTTATTGTCAGCGGATTGGTTTCCAATGGCATGTTCAATGTCGGTTCGGTCGCGGTGTACACCTCCCTGAACTATTTCTCGACGGAACGCCAGCTGTCCGCTTATAACCAACCGATAGCAGGCACACCGGATTCGCTGTATCTTTGGGTGTGCTATTATGCGGCGGACAGGGACACCTCCCGCGCCCGTATCGTGGCCTATGTGCATGGGGATACGGATTTCCAATACATGAACCATGCCAGCAACCCCGCCATGTATACCGCGTATATCAATCACCTGCTTCCCCGGACGGATTCCGTGCTTCCGGCAAGCCACTGGACGCAATTGCGCCTGCCTTTCATCTATGACGGCAAGGCGGCCCCCAAATACATACTGATGTATTTGGCTTCGGATTCTTCTGTGCTGGACGGGCATTTGGGCAACGAGCTTTCGGTGGATGAAATCAGACTGGTGTACAGCTCCTGGCTGAAATCCATACGGGTGGACGGGCTTGCCGTACCGGGTTTCCGGAAAGAGGTGTTACAGTATACGGTGGAATTCCCCTACGGCACATCCCCTCTATATGTGCCCCAAGTGCTCTGTGAAGGGGAGGTGGCGGACATCACCACAAAGGTGCGCTTCGTGCCTTCCTCACAGGGGTTGCATGGCGGCTATTCCGAAATCACCGCCTTGGCGGAAGACGGACAGACTTCGCATACGTATGTGGTGAATTATGTGGTGGCCAAATCGCCGGAGGCGCATTTGGCCTCTTTGTCCTATGACCAAACGCCTGTGCCGGGCTTTCATCCGGACACGCTGGATTATGAGGTGGCGCTTCCCCCCGGAAGCAAGGTGCCGCCCATTGTTTCCTGTTCGACGGTGTATCCGGGGCTGAGCCCGCAGATTACCCAGGCGGTTTCTCTTCCAGGTACGGCGCGTGTTGTGGTGACCGCGGCCAACGGCAAGAAACAGTTGACGTATACCGTGCGTTTCCGGGTGGCGCCGTCCACCGATGCCTCCGCTTCCTGGATACGCTACAACGGCATATCCATTCCGGGTTTTCATCCTGATAGTCTGCAGTATGCGGTGGAGCTTCCCTATGGTACGGATTCCGTGCGTTTGTCCGCTGCGGCCAACTGGCCCGCTGCGCGGCTGCGCTACCCGCAGGTGTCCGCTGTCCCGGATACGGTGCTGGTGACGGTGCTGGCGGAGGATACCGCCTGCCGCAGGGTGTATCGTATCGCTTTCACGTTAGCCAAAAACGATAATGCGCGGCTGGCCGTCCTGGGGTATCGCCTGAACGCCTTGGAAACCGCGGTCCCCGCCTTCCATCCGCAGCAGCTGTTCTATGTGGTGGAGCTGCCGGAAAAGACCCGGGTCTTTCCGCAGCTGACAGCGAAAGCGCAGGACACCAACGCTTTTGTCCGTATTCCTGTGATGCAGCAGTGGGAAGATACGCTGCGTTTGTGGGTGGTGGCCGAAAACGGCAGGGACAGCCTGTGCTACCGCGTCCTTTTCCGGGTGCGCAAGGCGAAAAACGCCCGTCTGGCCTCCATACGTGTGGACAATAACCCCTTGCTCTTGTTTATTGACACGGTGTACAGTTACACCATTCTGCTGGACAGCGCCCGCGTGCCTGACATACAGGCGG
>DBVK01000052.1:215-4640 GCA_002308135.1 Bacteroidales bacterium UBA1266 | reverse complement strand
GGGTGCGTGTCCCCCTGCCGCAGCTCATCCCCGGCATGGCGCTGATAGAGGTGTGGGCGGAGGACACAACGGAACATGCGTCTTATCGCCTGTCGTTTTCCTTGCGTCTTTCGGATAATGCCGACTTGAGCGGATTGGGATACCGTGTGGATCAGCGTTATACCGCTTTGGCTTCCTTCCATAAGGACAGTCTCCGCTACCATGTGCTGCTGCCTCCCTTGACCCGCAAGCCTCCCACGCTGGAGTGGAGTCGGGCGGATTTTGATGCGATAGACAGTGTGCGCCAGCCGCTTACGCCAANNAACGACAGTGGCATCGTCTGGGTTTTTTCAGAAAGCCGTATCCATGTCAAACGCTATGTGGTGTATTTCTCGGTAGCGCTTTCGCGTGACGCTGATGCGGACAGTGTGCTTTGCAATGGAAAGCGGCTGCAGGCTTTTCATAAGGACAGTGCGTTTTATCGTGTCTGGCTGCATTATGACAGCCTCCGACCTCCGGTGGTGGAAGCCTTTGCCTCCTCTCCGGTGGCGCAGGTGAAGGTGCGCCAGGCCCTTTCCTTGGGTGATACCGCGGAGATTCGTGTGACGGCAGAGGACACTACGGTTTTTCGTGTTTATAAACTGCTGTTTTTGCGCAATTTGTCTCCTGTAACCTCCTTAAACGCCCTTTGTTACCGTCTGGGTGCAGCGGACTCCCTGCTTCCCTTGCAGGAGGGGTATAGCGTATACCAGGTTGCGCTGCGGGAAAAAACCATGGAAGTGCCGGACAGTCTTCGTTTCATCCCGACAGATCCGCGTGCCGTAGTGAATGTGCTGCGTGTCCCGCTTCAGGTGAACGATACGGCGGTGGTGCATGTGCAGGCGGAAGACGGACGGCATACGGCGGATTACCTGTTTGTTTTCCGGCGCACGCTGTCTGCGGATGTGGCCCTGGATTCGGTGTGGATTGACGACACCCTGGCAAATGTCTTCCAGGCAGGAGGGAAGGATGTGTATTTTGTGCTGAGGGACAGTGTCGAAACCATGCCGGTGGTAAGGGCGAAAGCGGCATGGAAAGGCTCATCCCTCCATATCACCCCCCTTGCGACGATTCCTGGTACGGCGCAAATCCGTGTGATAGCGGAAGACAGTGCGCATTATGCCGTATACACCTTGCATTTCCGTTACCTGCACCGGGAAGCCCGCTTAAAGAACTTGTATTTGGACGGAGGTTTCCCGTTGCCGCATTTCTATCCTGATGTGTTTTCCTATACGCTGTTCTACGGACCGTGGCTTCCGAGTGATGTCCGTGCTGAAACCCTTGACAGCCTGGCTTCTTACCTTTGGGAGTCCGAAATTCGGCAGGATACCATGGATATTCGGGTTGAAGTCGTGGCGGAAGACACCGCTGTCCGTTGCCTGTACAGGGTGCGTGTGATACTTCGGACCACGGAGGTGGAGGATTGTTCCGAAACCTTTGTCTTGTATCCCAATCCCACCCGTTCAATGTTATATGTCCGCGGCGCCACTGGAGAGCGCGTGCGGCTGTACGATTTGTCCGGCCGTATGCTCCTGCAGGTGGAGTCCAATGGCGAAACGCTGCGGCAAGTGGATGTTTCCGAACTTCCCGGGGGCATGTATCTGCTGCGTTGCGGAAACCGTGTGGAAAGGTTTGTGAAAGAGTAAGCCGGACCCGGCTTTATTCGGCTGTGTTCGGGTAAAACAATGTTGATGAATAAAACAATGACCTATCAGGAAGCATTGTGCAAGGCGCAGCGGTATTGCGCCTATCAGGAGCGCAGCCAGCAGGATGTGCGCCGTCGCCTGAGCGCTTGGAAAATCGCGTCAGCGGATGCGGAAGCGCTGATTGCCGAACTGAACACCCAAGGTTTTCTGAACGAGGGGCGTTATGCGGAGGCCTTTGTTTCCGGACATTACCGCATCAAGCGGTGGGGGAGGCTGAAAATCATGCAGGAGCTTCGTCGCAACGGGGTTTCCGAACCCTGTATACGTAAAGCCATGGATACAGTGGATTTCTCCGATTATGCCGAAACCATACGCAAGGCGGCGGAGGCATGGCGGCGCACCCATGCCGGACTCAGGGGGGACATCCTAAAATGGAAGCTGTCAGCCTATCTTACCGCCCGCGGTTTTGAGGCGGAAGAGATCAGAAAACTTGTTTAAATCCGGTAAATTCCGGATTTTTTTTTTACATGTCGGGGAAAGATAATCAAATTATGCCTATTTTTGCTTTTGTATTTCGTGTGATCAGAAACAAAAAAAACAACCATGGAAGATTATAAGCAGAAAGAGGGTAAAGAGTTGTTCTCGAAATCAGTAAAAGCCGGAAAACGGACCTATTTCTTCGATATGAAGGAAACCCGCTATGGCGAGCATTATCTGGTGATTGCCGAGAGCAAGCGCCGTTTTGACGAGGAAAGGGGTCGTTTTTTCTATGAAAAACACAAAATATTCTTGCATGTGCAAGATTTAGAAAAATTTGCCTCCTGTTTTGAGGAAATGTCGGCTTATGCCCGCGAGCATTTCCCGGATGAGGAATTGCATCCCCACTATCCTGAGACGGAGGAAGAACGTCCGGATGCGGTGAATTTTGAAGATTGGGAAATCAAATAGTCCCGATGGAAATACACTTTCGCAGGCTCCTGGGAATAGGCTGCCTTTTTTATGCGCTCTTGTGTCCCGCACAGGAAAGCGCTTTTCTTTTTTTAGAGGCTAAGGTGGCGGATAACGTCTCCTTGCTGGAGGATGGCTATTATGTGCAGGGCAACAGGCTGCTGCGTCTTCCCGATACGGGAAAGCTCACGTATTACGATGCGTCGATGCAGGGAGGGATCAGCGCTTTTGATGCCTGCAATCCCTTTAAGATATTGCTTTTTTCCGCCCCTTTCCAGCAGCTTCGCTACCTTGACAACCGTATGAACCCCATATCCGATGCCGTTTCACTGGCAAACATGGGACTGGGGGAAGCGGCTTGTGTCTGCGCCTCAATGCAAGGCGGTTTTTGGGTGTGCGACCGTCAGCAGGAAAAGCTGTTCCGCTTGGATGAGAAAGGGCAGCGCATGGCCGCCAGCGAGCGTTTCTCCGATTTGCTGCCGCAGCAGATACATCCCTCTTACATGCGTGAAGTCAGTTCGCGTCTGGTGGTGTGTGATTCGGTCGCCGGACTGTTGCTGTTTGATGTGTTCGGCAATTACATTACCCATTATCCGGAAAGCGGTATACACGCGTTTACCGTGTACAAGGACCAGCTTGTCTATGTGAAAGGGGGCATGGTGGTTTTTTTGCGGGTAGCAACCTTGGAGAAGGCGAAGGTGCTGGAGCTTCCGGTAGGCGGGGTGTGGAAAATCGCCGTTCCCTATCTGCTGATGCACAACGGGGACTTATGGCGTTTCGGGGAGCTTTCCCCTTCGGACAGGCAATGAACTTAGGTTCCGATAAAAAAAAGGAGACAGACTTTTGAGATCTGTCTCCTTTTTGCGTTAAGGGAAGTTTGTTATGCCTTTTCAATAGCAATGTGGATACGGAGGGTGTCGGTCAGTTCCACCAAGGGTTCCGCAGGGCTTCCCACTTTTATCTCCAAGCTGGTGCACAGGGTTTCCGTGCAAATATAGTCCTTGTGGTTTTGCAGGGCTTCGTCCAGGCTTTCGGGCGTGGTGATGCAGACCCGGATGCGGTCGGTGACATCCAATTGGGTCTCCTTGCGGAGATTCTGGATGCGGTTCACCAGTTCGCGGGCAATGCCTTCGTTGCGCAGTTCCGTTGTCACCGTGGTGTCCAGTGCTACGGTTAGCTGCTCGTTGGAAGCCACCACCCAGCCCGGAATATCCTGTGTGTGGATTTCCACATCCTCCGGAAGCAGCGTGACCTCCTGGCCTTCCACTTGCAGGGAGAGGCTGCCGTTCTGCTCCATACGCTGTATTTCCGCCTGTCCGCATTGGGCGACAGCCGCGGCTATGCCTTTCATGATTTTGCCGTATTTGGGACCCAAGGTTTTGAAATTGGGCTTGATGGTCTTGGTCAGGATCTGGTTGTCCGGACGTATGAAAACGATGTCTTTGATGTTTGTCTCTGCCAGAATCAGGTGACGGACGTTTTCCAGATGGCCTTGCATGCGCTCATCGGTGACCGGAATCATGATTTTGGAGAGAGGTTGCCTTACTTTCAGGTTATTGCGTTTCCGCAGCGATAGAATGAGGGAGGAAACCTCCTGTGCCATGCGCATTTGTTCCTCCAAATCGGGTTCGATGCACTTAGGATCCGCTTGGGGGAAGTCACTCAGGTGGACGGATTCGGCTTCCGCTTTACCGGTGACATTGTTCAAGGCGCGGTACAGCTGCTCTGCAAAGAAAGGCGCGATGGGGGCAATCAGCTTCATCAGGGTTTCCAGGCAGGTGTAAAGTGTCTGGTAGGCGGAAATCTTGTCCTC
>DBVK01000052.1:0-181 GCA_002308135.1 Bacteroidales bacterium UBA1266 | reverse complement strand
AGGCGCACATACCAGTTGCTCAGGTAAAGGTCGGCGAAACGTTGGATGCGCAAACCGGCTTTACGAGGCTCATAGTCTTGATAATCAGTGTCTACTTGTTGGATTAGGGTGTGAAGTTCCGAGAGTATCCAGCGGTCTATCTCCGGCCGTTTTCCCATGGGGATGTCTTCCTCCTTGTAGG
>DBVK01000083.1:4541-9121 GCA_002308135.1 Bacteroidales bacterium UBA1266 | reverse complement strand
AAAACCAGGTAGGGCAGCAGCCACAAGCCCAACCATGCGGCCAAAACGGCAAAGGCGCGCCCCGTCAGCAGGGGCGCATTGACAAAGCATGCCGCACAAGGCACGTAAAACACCATGGCGGGCAGCCACAAGGCGTTCCGTAAGGCATTTGCATTCCCGCAACGGGGCCTGTTGCCGGCATTCGGATCCATCGCTATCGTTTCCGTTTGTTTTTGCATGCGCAAAAATAGGCAAAAAAAACATTGGAAATGGAAAATTAATGCGGTATTTGCGTTACACACATCCGGATTTTTCCTATTTTTGCATTTCGTTGTTCATGCTTAATATCATCATCCATGAAGGTTTTCGATTTCATCACCCGGCACAAATACATCCTGACCCTGGCGTTGTTCGCCATTTTCCTGTTTTTCGGGAACAACCACATCTCGCTTAACCGGGAGTTGAGGCAACAAATCAAAGAGAAAGAGAAGGTTGTCGCCGCCGAACGCGCGAAAATCGACAGCGTGGAGATGTACATTGAGCAGATTCAGCACGACACCCAATTGCAGGAGGAATATGTACGCAACCACTACGGCATGAAAAAAAGCAACGAGGACATCTTCCAAATCAGCAAACCTGGCAAAAAAGCACGAAAGAACAAATGAGGATACAAATCATCAACGGCCCCAACCTCAACCTGTTGGGAAGCCGCGAACCAGAATGGTACGGCCGCACGCCTTTCGAAACCTATTTTGAGAAGCTGCAGAAAGCGTATCCGCAACATCAGCTTGACATGCTGCAATCCAATGAGGAAGGCGCCCTGGTCACGGCTTTGCAGCANNAAGCGATGCCGTCATATTGAATGCCGCGGCTTTCTCGCACACCTCCATTGCCATTGCCGATGCGGTGCGCGCCCTTTCCATTCCGGTCATTGAAGTACACCTCTCCCCCGTCTTCGCCCGGGAGGGTTTCCGCCAGCATTCCCACACGGCGGCCGCATGCACGGGCTTTATTGCCGGATTCGGGCTGGACGGCTACCGCCTGGCTGTTGAACACCTGACCGCAAACGCCTTATGATACGCAAACTCATCAGCCTGCTGTTTGTTTTTCTCGGCACTTTTGGAATATGCTATTCCGCCAATGTGGGCGAATACGCCTGGGCGCTGCTTTGCGGCGGCCTTGTCGTGCTCGGCGCCCTGCTGCTGAAACGGAAAACCAACTGAATGAAGCGGACTCAACCTCGCTTCAACATGCCCACCAAACGCCGTATGGAATCCAATCCGACCTCTTCCAAAGCGACGTTGTCCAAGGAAAGGAAACGGCAGTCCGACGCATCATCGCCTGCATACAACGCGCCATAATCCTCCACCGTACAGCTGAACGCCAGGTCAATGGTATGGTACAGCAGGGTGTCATACACATAGGTATTGGGCAAGGTGCATAAAAATTCCAACTGAGTGACCTGCAAATGCACTTCCTCCATCACCTCCCGACGGACGGCATCCTCCGCACGCTCCCCCATATCGATGAAACCGCCGGGCAGATCCAAGGTCCCTTTGGCCGGATTGAGACGGCGGCGCACAAACAGCACCTCCCCCTGCGGATTCCTGATCACGGCAATGACAGCGCCAGCCGCATTGGTGTATAATTTGTGGCCGCAATCCATGCATCGGTGGGCCTTTTCCCCATCCCATACAAAACGGGGGCTTCCACAGTAGGGGCAAAATCGGAAACGTACGGCAGGGTGGCACTCGTGCATCAGAACTCGAATCGGACTTTGAGGTTATACAGACGCGGCGTGAGGTAATTCGGGGTCATGTAGGCATTCCCGTCGATATCGCTCACCGCCGTATAGGAAATGACATTGTAGTAATTGAACATGTTCAGCAGCTCCAGGCTCAGGTAGGCCGCTTTGACACCGGAAAGCCATCCTTCGCGCGAAGCATCCGCCTCCATAAACTTCCAGGAGAAGCCCACATCCGTGCGGAAATAGGCTTTCCCCCGGCGGGTATACAAGGCTTTGGGCATGCCTGCAATGCCGTAAGGCAGCGGCGTGGCGTACATCAGGTTGATATGGGCCTTGAAACGGGGGTGGTTGGGAATCTCGTCCTGGAAAAACAGGTGGATGACAAAACGCTGGTCCGTCGGACGGGGAAGCCATCCGGGAAAGACCGTATCCGAACGCGTGGCGTTTTCGGAAGAGGGAAGCTGCCGCCCCAGGCTGTCATAATACTGCACATAACTGTCCCCCAAGATATCCTCCTTGGTGTTCAGCAGCGAGACGGAAAGCCAGGACTCCAGGCCCGGAAGCAGTTCACCGCTCAATTTCAGGTCAGCGCCGTAGGCGAAACCTATGGCGTCGTTATAGCCCGAATAAATGGTGCGCACATTGTCCACCTCATAGCTCACCAAATCCCAAAGGTATTTGTAATACAGCTCCCCGCTCAGTTTGAACGGGCGGTCGCCCCAATGGAAAAGGTAGTCGGAACCCACAATGAGCTGATAGGATTTCTGGCTGCGGATATCCGTGTTTATCCATCCTGCAGGTGTACGCATCTCCTTGTAGAAAGGCGGCTGGTAATACCAGCCTGTAGCGGCATACAGCGAGAGATTGCGCTGTTCCATCGGATGCATGGCGAAACGCAGGCGCGGAGCCAGCAGGCATTCCCCGTTGAAGGAGGCGTAGGATGCCCGCAGGCCGTAGGTCAGGGTGTAGCGGAAACGCTCCAGACCGAATTCCCAACTGTCCTGCACATACGCTGTCACACGGTTATTGGTGACCTTGTGGCTGGGATCAAGGTAGGAGGACGAAAGCAGCAGCCGGGAGGAGTCCCCGGGCGGCACACTGTCTCCCGGAGGCGTATAGGGATGCGGAAGGGAATAAAAGGAGGAGTCGTACATATACCACTCCTGCAAACGGTCATCGGTGAGCTCCTGACGACAAGCCAAGCCCCAGCGCAGCACATGCGCGCCCAAACGATGGGTTCCCCTGACTTCGCCATTGAAAAGGTCGGCATTCAGGAAATTCCTGCCGTGATGCAGCTCCCCGCCCACCGAACGGGAGGAAAGGGTCTCCCCCAACTGGTCCGAGCCGAAATCCATGTTGATGTCACTGAGCCAATATTCGGCATTGATATCGAAGGTCTCCTTTTCCAGCGAATGGAAACAGGTGGCGGCAAAAGTAATTTCGGAAAAACGGCTGCATTGCCAGGAAGCGGTGAAGGAGCCGAAAAGGGTCTGGTAAGCGTCCACCTCCTGCCCGTCATAATAGATGTTGAGCCGTTGAATGGTGGTCAGTATGTTGCCTATGGTCGCCTCCCCGGTTTCCGGAATCAGGCGGTATTCGTTGCGGGCGTAATTCCCGAAAAGGGAGAACTTCCAGCGTTCGTTCGGACGGTAGCGCAGCAAGGCCTGGACATCGGTGAACTTCGGACGGTAGTTCCCTTTGGTCTGCATCTGCTTCAGCAGGTAGGCGTTCGAATGGTAACGGGCGCCTGCCAGGCAGGAGAGCTTCCGATTTGCGCTCGTGCCTCCCCAATGCGCGGATGCGCCCAGGAAACTGGCGGAGAGGCTGCCCGTGTTACTTACCGGCTCCTTGTAGTCCACATCCAGCACGGAAGCCATCTTGTCGCCATACATCGCGTCAAAGCCGCCAGAGGAGAAACGCACGGAAGAAACCATATCGGGATGGATGAAACTCAAGCCCTCCTGCTGCCCCGAACGGATAAGGAAGGGGCGGAAAACCTCCATCCCATTGACATACACCAAGTTCTCATCAAAACTACCTCCACGCACATTGTATTGGGAGCTCAATTCGTTATTGGCATGCACGCCCAGACCGGAAGCCTTGATCAGCCCCTCCACCCCGGCGCTCATGGCCGGAATATGGGTAATCATCTTGGAATCCATGTGCTCCACCCCGGAATTGAAGGTGTATTTCTGATCGGAAACCACCATTCTGGGAAGCTGGCGCGCCGTCGGCGACAAACGCACATCCACGACCTGCTTGCGTCCCGGAGCGATTTTTATGCTTATCTCCTTGGGCTCATAGCCCATACAGGAGAATAGCAGCGTCACCTCCATGGCGGGCAGCTCCAAGTGGTANNCTGCCGTTCTCATCCGTTGTCGTACCGACCTGCGGACGCGCCTTCCACACCACATTCACCAGATCGACCGGACGGTCCGAGGTATCCTTCACCTTTCCGGTCACCCATCCGGGGGATTGGGCGGGAAGCGTCTGGCTGAACAGGCAGACGGCGGAGAGTGTCAGCAGCAAGCGGCAAATTATTCTCATGCGTGAATCCATCAAAACGAGAAAACGTCCCAATTGCCCTTTTATTGTTTGGGGCGCTCATTTTTCTGAAGCATTCCCGGCAAACGCCGCAAACAAAAAAAATTTGGCGGAAAAAACGCCAGCCCGTCCGGATTTCATGTACCTTTGCAGTTTTAAACGCATGCCACGAAAATCATACATACCAGCGACTTGCATCTGGGGAAAAAAGCCAATGCGTTCTCCATGCTGGAGGAGCAGCGGCACATGCTGCAACAGATACATGAAGCCGTGCTGCGGGAAGAAGCCGACGCCCTGATTGTGGCGGGGG
>DBVK01000083.1:0-4449 GCA_002308135.1 Bacteroidales bacterium UBA1266 | reverse complement strand
CCACGACTCGGCGGAGCGCATCGCCTACGGAGGCCGCATCATGGCCCGCAGCGGCGTGCATTTCTCCCCGGTTTTCAACGGCAGTCTCAAAGCTATACCATTGGAAAAGAACGGTGTACGCGCCACATTCTTCCTGCTGCCCTTCATCAGGCCCGCACTGGTGCGACACCACTATCCCGAGGCGGAAATAGCCTCCTATAACGATGCCATGCGCATCGTGTTGGAACACACGGACATCACAAGCTACCCCAATCCCATCCTCGTTACCCATCAGTTCATCACCAATGCTGAGCGCTGCGAGTCGGAAGAGGTGTTCATCGGCGGCTTGGACAACATAGACGCCAGCTTGTTTGACGCCTTCCGCTATGTGGCCCTGGGGCACCTTCACCGACCCCAGTCCTGCGGAAGACCGGAGGTGCGCTACTCCGGAAGTCCGTTAAAATATTCCTTTTCCGAAACATCTGACAAAAAATCCCTTTCGTTGGCCGAACTCTCCGCCGAAGGCGGCATACGGCTGCANNCAGGAGATTCCTTTGCATCCGCTGCACGACTGGCAGGATCTGCGCGGAAGCTATGAGGAGCTCACCTCCCGGCGTTTCTACGAAGGGACAAGCTATGCCGAGGACTATGTGCGCATCACCCTCACCGACGAGCAGGACATTCCCGACGCCATGCGCCGCCTGCAAACCGTCTACCACCAGCTGATGGAGCTGCGCTATGACAACACCCGCACCCGCAACAGCCTGCGCCTGCTGCAGCAAAACGGGGGCACAACGGAAAAGACACCGGAGAGCCTGTTTGCCGAATGGTATGAGATACAGAACGGCCAAGCCATGAGCCCGGAGCAGGCCGCCTACCTCAGAACCAAAATACAACACATCTGGAAAAACGATTAACCCCTATACACCATGCGTCCCCTCCGATTGGAAATATCCGCTTTCGGCCCCTATGCCGGCCTGGAAACCATCCCTTTTGAACAACTGGGCAGCCAAGGGATCTACCTGATCACCGGTGACACGGGCGCCGGTAAAACCACCCTTTTCGACGCCATTTCCTTCGCCCTTTTCGGTGAAGCCAGCGGAGACACACGCAAAGCGGAGATGTTCCGTTCCCTGTATGCGGATCCTGGAACCCCCACCTATGTCAAACTCACCTTCGCCTATAACGGAAAGACCTATACGGTAATGCGCAATCCGACCTACCTGCGTCCCGCCAAACGCGGCGGCGGCATGACCCAGGAGAATGCGGAAGCCACCCTGTGGTGTGGGGAGGAGAGCCCGGTTTCCGGTGTGAAAACAGTCAACGAACGCATCATTGGCATTTTGGGCATACGCCAGGAGCAATTCGCCCAAATCGCCATGATCGCCCAGGGGAATTTCCATAAGCTATTGTTTGCCAATACAGCCGAACGTATTCGCATTTTCAGGGAGATTTTCAGGACAGCCCCCTACGAGCAGCTGCAGAAAAGCCTTGCCGAGGATGTCAAAACCTTGGAAGCCAATTACCAGCAGCTCCAACAAAGCATACGCCAATATGCGGACGGCCTGCTGTGCGACCCCATGGACAGCGAACTGGACGAACGCCTGAAAGCCATGCAGGGGGAAGGCTTGGACCAAACGCCCCTGCCCGAACTGCTGTCTCTTGCCGAAATGCTCATCCGTAAGGATGAAGCCTTGGAACACAAGTTGAAACAAGAGAAGGAGCCTTTGGAAAAAGCGTTGAAAGAGGCCGAAAACCGACTTGCCGCCCAGCAGGACTACCAGAAAGCGAAAGCGCAGCTGGAAAAGAAGCAACAGGAACTCCTGCAAGCCAAGACATTGCTGCAGGAGCACGCCAAAGCCAAGGCGGAGGCTGAAGCCAGGCAACCCCTGCTCACCCAGGTGATTGGGGAAATGGCCAACATTCAGAAGGACGCACCCAACTACGGGAAGGTCCAAGAGCTTCAGAACGAAATCAAGACCTTGCAGCGGCAGCAAAAAGAAATGCAGCAGACACAAGCGGAACGTCAAGCCGCATACGAGCGGCTGGGGCAGCTTGTCCAGACGGAAAAACGGGAGCAAAGCGAACTGCAGGAAGCCGGCACTGACCTGCTGCGTCTGGAGAACGAGCAAAAAAAACTGGAAGAGCAGCTGCTCCAGCTGGAAGAACTTTCCGGACAGCTTCTACAACTGAAGAAAACCGCCAATGATTGGCAGGTTATGCAGCAGCAGCAAAAAAACGCCCAAACGGAAGCGGACCGGGCGGATGCGGCATACCGTCAGAAATTCGACCTGTTTCTGCGCGAACAGGCCGGCATTCTTGCCGAAAAGCTGGAGGAAAACCTTCCCTGTCCGGTCTGCGGCTCCACCCTGCACCCCTCCCCGGCCCCAAAAACGGAGGAAGCCCCTTCGGAAGCGGATTTGCAGCGTTTGGAAAAACAGCGTGACGAAACGCAGCGACGGCTGAACGACTGCAACAAACAGCTCCTTGTCCTGACGGAAAGCGGCAAACAGACCAGCGAAAGGGTGAAGGAAAGCTACCAGCGCCTGAACATCGGCGATTACGACAAGCATACGGCCATGGAACGCGTGGCTGCGGAGCGCCAGCGTCTGCAGCAGGAGAAACGCAAAAACCAGCAAGACCTCACCGCCCAACAACAGGCCAAGAAGCGCAAAGAAGCCTTGGACGCCAGCATTCCCGCCAATGAAGCCAAACAGAAAAATGCGGAGGAAGAACTGAAAAACATACAGACGCAGCTGGGGAAGGTGCAAACCTCCCTAAGCGCCAGCCAGCAACTGCTGGAAAACCTGTCCCATGCCCTTCCCTATCCGGATCCGGCAAGCGCAGAGGCGGCCTTGCGCAAACTTCAGCAGCAGCAGCAGCAATTGGAAAAGGCTATCCAAGATACGGCCAAAGCCTACCTTGACACCCAAAGCCTCGTCAGCCGCATCGAAGGGGAAATCCTTCCCTTGCAGGAGAAAACCAAGGAGGAATGCCCCATCTCCCCGGAACAGGAAAACCAAAACAAAGCCGCGGCGCAACAAAAACTGGACGAAAACCAGCAGGCCGGGAAAGCGGTTTACGCACGCCTGCAGCACAACCGCCAATCCGTGGCGGACATCCGCGCCCAATCCGACAAAGGGGAGCAGGTCCGGAAAGAGCTCAGCTGGAAGAAAGCCCTGTCCCAAACCGCCAACGGCACCTTGGGCGGACAATCCAAAATAGCCTTGGAGACGTATGTGCAAATGACGTATTTCGACCGCATTGTGGAAAGGGCGAACACCCGCCTGATGATTATGTCCGGCGGACAGTATGAACTCCGCCGCAAGCAGGAAAAGGGACGCGTCGGACAGACCGGCCTGGACTTGGATGTCCTCGACCACTACAACGACAGCCTGCGCGATGTGAAAACCCTTTCCGGAGGCGAAACCTTCAAAGCCGCCTTATCCCTGGCCCTCGGACTTTCCGACGAAATCCAGGCCAAATCCGGAGGCATACGCATAGACACCCTGTTTGTGGACGAAGGTTTCGGTTCCCTGGATGAGGAATCCCTGCGGCAGGCTCTCCAAGCCCTCACCTCCCTCACCGAAGGCAACCGCCTGGTCGGCATCATCTCGCACGTGGACGAGCTGCGCAAAATCGAACGGCAGATAGTGGTCCGCAAAGAAAGGAATGGAGGCAGCAGCACACGCATCATAGGGGTGTGACCTACTGTGAGTTTCACATAAAAAAGACAGGAGGAACAGCAAAAAAAATGCAAGACGCCAACATCTTGCATTTATAACACCAAGAACACTTCCGGCGTTTACACCGTTTTAGGCTGTGCCTCTTTCAACTGCTCGTAATAATGGGCAATGGTGGCATTCATGTAGGGGACTACCCACAACAACCCTATACCCAGCGTAATAACACTCAGGAGAATCCAGCCCATAAAACTAAGCTTAAAACAAAAAGCTCCCATTTGTGGCCGTACATCATACGCCGGCTTTCTTCTATGCACTGGTCAATGCTGTATTCCGGATGGTCTTTGGAAATGAAATAGGTCATGCTGTATGCAAGCGATTTGATCATGCCGGGAACAAACAGCAGCAATGACCACAGAAAGGTATACAGCGTTACCATAAAGGCCGTCTCAAAGGATCTTGCGTAATTGTTGAAAAAGCCGAACAGCTTATTTACCATCTGATCTTTTTCGCCACGGACAAACTCCAGGAAGGCAAGCTGCATGCAGTAGGCCATGGGCAAAATGAAAAAAGTCGAGGCAAGAAGACAACAAATATACCAGAAAGTGTTTTCTCCCCAAGAACTATTAAAGATTACTGCAAACACCATGTATACAAAGGTGATCAAGACGGGCTGTTTCCAATTGCCCCGCAAATCGTTGAGGGCGTTTTCTTTTAATTCCGCACGTGTAAGATACATATCATAAAAATTAAACGTTAAAGGTGGAGCTGGAGGGAGTCGAACCCT
>DBVK01000026.1:3844-10675 GCA_002308135.1 Bacteroidales bacterium UBA1266 | reverse complement strand
CCCCAAATGCATCACCAACCACGAGCAGGTCACCCCGAAATTCACCGTACTGGACAAACAGGAAATCAAGATTCAGTGCCACTACTGCCAGCGTATCACCAAAGAAGAAACCTTAAGCTTTCTGTAGAGATGACATCCATGCCAGCCTTTTCGGCCAAACAAATCGCCAAATTCATCGACGGGACCATTGAAGGGGACGCCAACGCCACTGCCGAACGCTTCGGGCAGATTGACCAGTGTTCGGAAAACTCCCTCACCTTCCTGACCGAGCCCGTTCANNCCTGAGCACCACCAAAGCCAGCATCGTCATTGTAGCGGACACGCTGGAAGTCAAGAGCGAGATCCAGCCTACCCTGATCCGGGTGAACAACCCCAAAAAAGCGTTCATCACCCTCTTGCAATTATACGATGACCTAAAACCCAAAAGATTGGGAATCAGCAAACAAGCCATCATTGACAAAAGCGCGGTCATCGGACAGAGCGTGTACATCGGTGACGGAGCCGTGGTGGAAGAAGGAGTGGAAATCCAGGACGATGTCAAAATCTATCCTCAAGTCTACCTCGGAAGCAACGTTTCAGTGGGCGAGAACACCATTATCTACGCAGGAGCGAAAATCTATGAGGGATGCCGCATCGGCAGCAACTGTGTCATTCACTCGGGCGCGGTCATAGGCGCCGACGGCTTCGGATTCATGCCGGACGAGAAAGGGAACCTCATCCGTATCCCCCAAATGGGTACGGTTATCCTGGAGGACGAGGTGGAAATCGGCGCCAACACCTGTGTGGACAGGGCCATGCTGGAAGCCACCATCATCCGCAAAGGCAGCAAAATCGACAATCTGGTGCAGATTGCGCACAACTGCCACATAGGCGAACACACGGTCATGGCAGCGGGATGCGGCGTGGCCGGTTCGGTGCATATCGGGCATCATTGCGTCTTCGGCGGACAAGTCGGTATCAAAGACCATGTCCAAATCGGGAATCACGTGCAAGTGGCCGCACAATCCGGCATACACCGTAACGTCAAAGACAAGATGCGCTTGATAGGAACGCCTGCCATAGATGCAAAAACAGGCATCAAAGTGTTCGGAAGCTTAGCTTACCTTCCCAAAATCGTTGAGCGGATGAACCAATTGGAAAAAGAAAAACCGTCAGAAGCCAAGGAAACTTCCCAAGATTAAGGAAGATACGTCTCCAATAAGGTGCAAATGCCGTGAGGAACAATCACGGCATTTTCCATACTTGCCGGCAACAGCACACACTCTCCCATGCGTATGCTTTCCGATTCCGTGTCGCTGTAGCGGATTTCCGCGCTGCCTCCCACACAGGTGTAGAGGACAAAACTGTCCATGGCCACATAGATTTTCTCCACCGGCTTGTCAAATGACAGGTAACGGGTGATGAAATACGGGGAGTTCACCAAATCGCAGGCCTGGTTACGCACGGGCGTATACGCGACGGCTTCGTTGGCCGTGTCTTCAAAAGCTATGGCTTTCAAGGCCTCCTCCACATGCAGCTCCCGGGGATTGCCTTGCGCATCCTTCCTGTTGTAGTCGTACAAACGATAAGTGATATCTGAAAGCTGCTGTATTTCAGCTAATAATATTCCTCTCCCTATGGCGTGCACCTTGCCTGCCGGAATATAAAAGGCGCTCCCTGCCTGCACCGGATGGTAGCACAGGGCTTCCTCCACCCGGTTTTCGGCCACCAGCCTCCGCAAGGACTCCGCCTGCATCCTACGGTTGAAGCCCACATTGATACGCGCCCCGGCATCGGCCTGAATGACGTACCACATTTCCGTCTTGCCGTTGAACTCCCCCAATTGCCGCGCCATAGCGTCATCGGGATGCACCTGCACCGACAAGTCGTCGTGCGCATCGATGAATTTGACCAGCAATGGAAAGGCTGCACCGTAGGTGCGGAACACCTTCTCCCCGACCAAATCCCCCATATAGACCTCTACAAGCTCGTTCAGCGTATTACCAGCCAGAAAACCGTTGGCCACAACGGAAGGTTCCTCGTCAAAGCCGGAAAGCTCCCAGGATTCGCCGCAGCGGGGCATGTCCACGCAATCTTCTTTGTGCAGCACCGTGCGGAACTTGTCCCCGCCCCAGATTTTTTCTTTGTAAATCGCTTGGAATTTGAGTGGATATAACATTTCAGGATAATTTTTTCTTATAGTCTTCGTATTCAAACGTGCGCAAAAGCTGCAGCTCGTCCGCTTCTGTCCATACGGCAATGGAAGGATGGCGCACCCCATTGAAAAAAGTGGTTTTCACCATGGTGTAATGTATCATGTCGTCAAAGACGACCCTGTCGCCGATTTCCAGCGGCTCCTCAAAGGCATAATCCCCCATTCCCATATAATCCCCCGCCAGGCAGGAATTGCCGCCCATACGGTAGACAAAACGGTCTCCCGGCTGCGGATCGTGCGCCCCCAATATCACCGGTTTGTAAGGCATCTCCAGGCAGTCCGGCATGTGACAGGCAAAAGACACATCCAGCATGGCGATGTGGAAACCCTCGCGCGGCAACAGATCACATACCGTGGAAACCAGACAGCCCGTATGCAGGCCGACGGCTTCCCCAGGTTCCAGAATCACGGATTCCAAATTCGGGTAACGCTGGCGGAAATCCTTGAGAACACGCACCAAGCGCTCCACATCATAAGCGTCTTGGGTGATCCAGTGCCCGCCGCCCATATTGATCCAGCGCACCTGACCTATCCAGTCCCCGAATTTTTCCTCCACCGCTTGCAGCGTGCGCTCCAGCACATCGCTGCCATTCTCGCACAAGGAATGGAAATGCAGGCCTTCCACCCCTTCCGGCAGTTTCGGGCCACACTGTCCCCGGGTCATACCCAAACGGGAATCCGGCTTGGCCGGATTGTACAGATCGGTTTCCACCTCGCTGTATTCCGGATTGATGCGCAAGCCCACAGAAACAGCTTTCCCACGCTGTCTTATTTTAGGATAAAACCGATGGTATTGCGAAAGGGAGTTAAACGTCAGGTGTTTGCTGTACATCAGCAAGGTGTCAAAGGTCTCATCCTCGTACACGGGACAATAGGTGTGGGCCTCCACCCCCATTTCCTCGGCAATCAGCCGGGCCTCGTTCAGGGAGCTGGCCGTAGCGCCGTCCAAATAGGCGGCCAGCATGGGGAAAGCATGCCAAAAAGCGAAGCCCTTGAGCGCGCAAATGATCTCCACACCGGCGGCCTCCCGCACCAGACGGAGAATCTCCAGGTTGATGCGCAAGGCGGATTCATCCAGCACGTAACAAGGGGAAGGTATTTCTTCAAAACGCATAGCCGTGTTTATTTGATATAAATGATGGAAAGCACTTCTTCACAAAAATATACAGAACCTGGATAAGTGTCTGTATAATCGATATTTATCCAATAATCTCCGTTTTTGTCCAAACGGTAGTAGATGCGTTTGTCACCCACCTCTTCCTTGAACAAGGCATATATCGCACTGACGTAGCGGTCAAAACTGTTCTGGTCACCGCAATACAGTTCCGGATAGACATGGCCCGGCGCCCAAACAATGCGCACAGAGGCGCCTATGGCTTCCAAGACGGAAGCCATCAGTATGGAATGGTCGTCGCAATCTCCGGCCATAAGGGAGATGCTTTCGGTAGGGTCGGCAAAATAGTCAAAGCCATTGGGGTCCTTCACGTATTTGTATTGCTCCTTGATGGATTTGATCAGGGAGAACTGCCGGCAGATCTGACCGTATTTGCTGTAATACTCATCAAAGTAATTCAAGGAATTACGGACAGCGAAACGCCTCACTTCCGGATGGGTGTAGTCCACTTTCTGCTGTATGCGCTGCTGCAGCGAAATGTGCGGGCCGGACACGCCTTCCGCCAATTTGATTTCCACCCGGGAGGAAATGCGGTTGCGGGCATGGGTGAAATACTGGGACACACTCTGGAAGAGCATGGCATAATTCCAACCTACGAAAAGGGGGAAGATAAGGGAAACGGCCAGAATCGCCCCGGTGATGCGCCACCACCGGGAAGCGAACAGCAGGTTCAATCCGGTCAGCAGCAAAGCGGTCAGCAGCCAGCACAGGAAGAACTCCGCCTGCACATCCCCGATAAAAAAAGGCGGCACGAACTGTACGAGCACCGTTGTCAGCAGAAAGGAAAGTGCTGCGGAAGCCACATAACGCAGCAGCCCGTGCTTCCCGCATAAGCGGAAGTTTTTATTCCTATGCTGTTTCTGCTTTTTAGTCAAGGTAAATCGCTTTGTCGTACAGATTGCAAAGGTAGCTGAAAAATGCGTACCCTTCCCCGTTTCCGCAGAAATTTAATTATTCCACCCTGTCAAAACGGCAACGCCCGTCCTGCAAATGCAGCACGTGATAGGGAGCCTCCGGCAACGGGAAATACGCCGCATTAACCATATCCAACCCGTAAAAAACCCACCATGGGAAGCGGGCCATGCTGTTATGCGCCCGCATTTCCGGCAAATCCAGCAAGTAGGCGTCGTCATAGACAAACAGATTGGAGCACTGCTCTTTTCCTCTGACACTGGTGATGTACATCATTGACTCCACCCCTGTCCCCCAAGAGAACTCAATACCCAAAGCTTCCGCCTCCTCCTTGGACACAAACACCTTGCAGGCGCCGGCCTGGCGGGCCTTCACCATAACGGCGTCCATGGCTTGCAGACGCTGGGAGTTTTTTTCCGCCTTCACACCCATACGGATAAAGCTTATCGCCAGNNCACAAACGGCAGCCTTGTGCCAGGACGCCTTCCATGCCGGCATCACCTCCCGCACAAACGGCAGGGCGGTGAACAACATGACCGGAAAAAAGGAGCGCTCCATTGCAATCGGGCCGTCTCCGGCAAAGTAAATCCACAGCGTTACAAAAAGGAAGCCCAGGTTGAATCCGATGTAAAACAATGCTTTCCACCATTGCCTGCGACGAAGATACCACACGGACATCCACACAAAAAGCAGCAACGGAAGATAATACAAGGAGAAAATATGGTTCTTGAAAAAATGCAAACTTCCGAAATGCAGGAAATCAGGCAATTTGGAAAGCAGCACCGGCAAAGGCAGCAGGAAGCTGGCATCCCTACCCCCCTGAGCAGGCAGCGCTAATTTCAGGACCTCCGCCAAGACAAACACCAGGAGTCCGAACACGGTCTCCCAACGCCAGCGGAAGGATTCGTCCACCCATACATACAGCCAGACAAACGCCAGAAAAAAGATCGCCACCGGATGGATGAAGGCGCAGAAAACGCTCACCAAGGCCAACGAGAGCGCATGGGCAACAGCAGCGGCTTTGGATGCCGTCTGCCGGCGATAGGCCAGCAAAGCATACAGCAAAGCGGCGGCAAACATCAATTGGAAGGTTTCGGAAATGCAATGCAAAAAAGTATGGCACATGCAAAGGAAAAACAGCGGCATCACCAAGGCCGTGCGTTCGTCCTTCAGCACGTGCAGCACCACAATATAGCAGGCGTAGGCCATAAGCACAAAGGAAAGGGAATAGGAAGCGATGACCGAAGGCAAGGGCAAATGCAGCTTAATAAACAGCAGCGGCAGCAGCTCGGAAACCACCATACTGCGCCTTCCGTCGTTAATAGAGAAGAAGCCTGTGTTGATCAGGTCAAACAGCTGATAGGCTGAATCCGTATAACATACCCTGGAGAACATCCATACAAGAGAAAAAACAAGCATGGCCAGGAAACTAAGATGGCCAAGCACACGATATCCGAGGCGATTTCCCATAAGCTATACGTTTAAAGCGGAACAATGGGCGGGACGCAGCAGATCCTCCACCGTTTTCACCGGGGAGAAGGTTGTCAGCGGCACCGCGACAAAAAGCGTGATCCAATCCGACATGGAGCCGTTCCACAAACCAGGATGCTCCAAAACTTTGATATTCTTTCCTTCCGCAGATTTCTGCGCTGTGAAATAGCGGCTTCCGTCCACGTGACGAAGCAGGTCGTAGGCGTTTCCCCTGTGGTCTTTCAGGCTGCACACCAAATCCACCGGATTGAAGTAGCGTGACGCCTCCAATGCCTGCTGGTGCGTGGCATCGGACAGATCCATTTCGGCGGTCTCCACAATCTGCAGGCTTTGAATGCCTTGTCCGTCCGCTATCCAAAAGGGGCCTCCGCCGGGTTCCTTTTCCCGGGGCACCATGCCGCACACCCGCATCGGACGATGCAGATAGGCATGACAGAAACGGATGCGCCGCTCCGTAGTGTAAGCGGCGTAATCCCTAGGAAAACAGGCGGAAAGACGCTCTTTGAGCAGTTTTTCCGCTTCAGCAGCCGTCTCCGCACCGGGTTCCTCCTCCAGACGACGGAGCGTCCGGAAACAATCCTCCTGCAACTGCAGCAGCATGGCGGCGAGGCATTTCTTATAGGTGCAGGTATCCTCCTTGCGGTTGTCCAGAGTCACATTGTCAATGTTTTTGATAAACACCACATCAGCATCCAATCGGTTCAGGTTGTGCAACAGGCTGCCGTGTCCGCCCGGACGGAACACGAGATTTCCCTCCGCATCGCGCAGCAACTCCCCTGACTCCGTCATGGAGACGGTATCCGTGAGAGGCAGCTGGCAGGAGAAGCCCAGCTCGTAACGGCAGCCTGTCAGCTGCTCGTAACGAGGCTTAAGCGTTTCGGCCAGAGCGCGGAAAGCCGCTTCGTGCTCGGGCGACACGGTGAAGTGCAGGTATATTTTCCCGTCACTGCACGCCGCGTAGGCCGCTGCCTCCACCCAATGCTCCTCAAAAGCCGTGCGCACCCCCTCCGCATAGCGGTGGAAGGGCAGCAGCCCCTTAGGGGTCTGCCCGTAGTGCAAG
>DBVK01000026.1:2690-3790 GCA_002308135.1 Bacteroidales bacterium UBA1266 | reverse complement strand
GAAGCCGCTTCGCCAGCTGATCCCAATCTTCAGCAGCGAATTGCTCCGTTGCATACCATTTTTTGAACATGCGGGTGGCCGCACCGGAGGCCGGCACAAACTTCACCAGCTTTTTCCCCCGTGCAAGCGTCCCGTATGCCGCCAGCAAGGAAGCGATTTCAGCTTCGTCCGGCACGCGTATGCCGTCTCCGGGCAATGCGGGGCGAAGGACAGCCACGGTCTGCCGGGCTTCGGTCAAACGTCGGATCTGAATCTCGGCGTCTTCAGCCCTCATGCCTCTTTTGAGGCATTGGGCGATATCTTTTTCTGTAAGTTTCATGTTTGCAAATTTCCACAAAAAAACAATGCAGTTCCCACCCTGCCGCATAAAAATTTCTCAGGGGGGATTTTGCAGGGAAGCAATGGAAAACCAAAGACAGCGGACTTTACTAGTGCGCCTCCAGCCAATTGTGGCCGTACTGTATGTCCACCTCCAAGGGGACAGCGAGCGGCAAGGCTTCCAGCATGGCGTTGCGCACCAACGCGCTTACCGCCTCCAGTTCGGGCTTGTACACATCCAGCACCAGTTCGTCGTGCACCTGCAGCACAATGACAGACTGCAGCCGCTGCCGTTCCAATTCATGAAACACCTTGATCATCGCCAATTTGATCATATCTGCGGCAGAACCCTGCACCGGCGCGTTGATGGCGTTTCGCTCGGCCACACCCCTTACCACGGAATTGTGCGAACGTATATCCGGCAGGTAGCGGCGGCGGTGGCACAAGGTCTCCACATAACCGTGCTCCAGGGCAAAGGCTTTCTGGGTCTCCATGTATTGGCGTATTCCAGGATACTGTTCAAAATACTGGGTGATGATGTCAGCGGCCTCCTTGCGTCCTATGCCCAAACGTTCGGACAGGCCGAAAGCGGACATGCCGTAGATGATACCGAAGTTCACGGTTTTCGCATGACGGCGCATGTCCTTGCTCACCTCGTCCATGGGCACATGGTAAATTTTGGCGGCGGTGGCGGTATGTATGTCCGAACCGTCCCGGAAAGCCTGAATCATGCCCTCATCCCCGCTGAGCGACGCCATGATGCGCAACTCAATCTGGGAATA
>DBVK01000026.1:1849-2648 GCA_002308135.1 Bacteroidales bacterium UBA1266 | reverse complement strand
TTCTGCAGGTTGGGATTGCTGGAGCTCAAGCGTCCAGTAGCCGTAACCGCCTGATTGAAAGAGGTGTGCACCCTGCCGGTTAAGGGATGCACCAATTGCTGGAAAGCATCGGTGTAAGTAGACTTCAATTTCTGAAGCCCCCTGTAATCCAACACTTTCTGTACAATCGGATGTTTGTGCAGCAATTTCTGCAACACATCCTCCCCTGTCTGGTATTGTTTGGTTTTGGTCAGCTTGGCGTTCTCTATGACATGCAGTTTTTCAAACAGTATCACTCCCAACTGCTTGGGCGAAGCGATGTTGAAATTCTCTCCTGCCAGCGTGTGGATTTCCTGCTCCAAGGCGGATATACGATCCTGCAGCACAGCGGAATAACTTTTCAAATAGGAAATATCCACCCGCACACCGCTGCGTTCCATGGCGGCCAGCACCGGCACCAGGGGCATCTCAATGTGGTCAAACAGCTCCCACAGCCTGCGTTCCCCCATCATGGGGCTAAAACAATGATACAAACGGAAAGCCGTTTCCGCCTGTTCGCAAACGGCATCCCTTAGCTGTCCGGCATCGGTCAAATCAAGCGCTCCGCTTTGCGGCAGCGAAAGCTGCAGCATGTCATAGGACAAATACTGGTAGGCCAAAGCATCCAGCCTGTGCCGCTGCTCCGGCTCCAGCACGTAATGCGCCAGCATCACATCAAAACAGGGCGCTTCGATACGCACGCCGTACAAAGCCAACGCCTGCATGGCGATTTTCAAATCATAGGTGATTTTACGGACGTTCTCGGAGGCGAACAGCGGCT
>DBVK01000026.1:214-1831 GCA_002308135.1 Bacteroidales bacterium UBA1266 | reverse complement strand
CCGTCAGCCACATCCGGGTCTCCTCCGCGCCCGCGGGCAGTTTCACGTAAAAGGCTTTACCCTCCTCCATGCAGAACGCCAGGCTTTTCACCTCCGATACCAAGGAAGCGGAAGCGAGCGTCTGTACGGAAAAAGCCAGGTTTTCGGACGAGGCGAGCGTTTCCCCCATCCGCAGCAGCGATTCGAAATTGCTCACTTCCGTATACACATGGGGGGTATTGCCCAAACAGGGGGAAGCGTTTCCGCTCTCCGCTTCAGAAGGGAAAAGCGCCAACAGCCCCGAAGACTCCTGGGACGTTTCCTTATAATCCGACTGTATGCGTTTCAGGAGCGTGCGGAACTCCAATTCCTCCATCACAGGACGCAGCAGCGTGAAATCAGGCGGCTGCATACGGAACTCCGCCTCGTCCCAGTTTACAGGCACGTCCAGCATAATAGTTGCCAACTGCTTGGATACCAGCGCATCCTCCCGGCCGTCCTCGATTTTCTGTCTCAATTTCAGGTTTTCAATCTGGGTGTATTCCTCCAGCATCCGCTCTATGGAACCGAAGCGCGCAATCAGTTTGCGGGCGGTCACCTCCCCCACCCCCTTGATACCGGGTATGTTATCGGAAGCGTCTCCCCACAGGCCCAACAAGTCAATCAGTTGTTCCGGATGACTGATACCGTATTTTTCGCAGATTTCCGGCACGCCCAATATGCTGGCGCCGTTGCCCGCATAAGCCAGTTTGTACATGAAAATATGCTCCGACACCAATTGTCCGTAATCCTTGTCTGCTGTCACCATATACACCTCAAATCCGGACTTTTCCGCCTTTTTTGCCAAGGTGCCGATAATGTCATCCGCCTCGTATCCGGGCAATTCCAGCAGGGGGATACGGAAAGCGGCTATCATCTGGCGTATGTCCGGAAGACAGGCCACAATATCTTCAGGTGTGCTTTCCCTATTTGCCTTGTAATCACTGTAATCCGTATGGCGCAAAGTGGGTCCGAAACTGTCGAACGCTATCCCGATATGGGTGGGACGCTCCTTGCGGATGATTTCATACAAACTGTTGGCGAAGCCCAGCGCCGCCGAGGTGTTTTTGCCTTTGGAATTGATGCGCGGGTTTTTGTTCAAGGCATAATAAGCCCTGTATATCAGTCCCATGGCATCAATCAAAAAGAGTTTTTTCTGCTGTTGTTCCATTGTATAGAAAATATGCTTGCGCCCAGACGCAACGAAAGCGCAAAAATACTAAAATTCCGCGTGCAGGCAGCGGTCGCAAGGTGCAAAATCCGTCGTTCCGCGAACCGCCCCGCCCAAGCGGCGCCAACGCGCACAAACCCATCCCCCACATAAAAACAAACAAATCAACAAAACCCAAACGTCACATGCTTGGAATATTTTGATTATTTTTGCACTATCCGCCTGAGAAAAGACAGCTGTATGGGAGCCATTGATAATCAAATCATAGAAAAGAAGCATCGTTGTTGCGCATAGGAAAGCGAGAGTACGGGACACACCATTATGAAAGCAAAGCAGCGCACCTATATTGCCATTGACCTGAAATCCTTCTACGCTTCTGTGGAATGTGTGGCGCGAGGGCTTGACCCGCTGACCACCAATCTGGTGGT
>DBVK01000026.1:0-143 GCA_002308135.1 Bacteroidales bacterium UBA1266 | reverse complement strand
GGCATTGGCGGAAGGGCACGGCTGTTTGAAGTGGTGCAGCGCGTGCGCGAGGTGAACGCCCGCCGCCTTTCCCTTTCCCCAAAACGCAGACTGAGCTGGAAATCAATCTCCGACACAGAGCTGAAGGCGCATCCCGACTGGGA
>DBVK01000121.1 GCA_002308135.1 Bacteroidales bacterium UBA1266 | reverse complement strand
CACGCCGCTGTGCTCAACCCCATGCTGACCATGGGAACCTGCCTCGACTGCCAAGGCTCCCGGCTCAATCCGAAAATCCTGTCCTGCCGCATTATGGGGAAAAACATAGCGGAAATATGCGCGCTCAGCGTCTCCCACCTGCGGGAATGGGTTTGCCGCTTGCAGCACCCCCTTGCGGAAGACATTCAGCATGCCCTGAAGGAAAGGCTGACCGCCTTGGAGGAGATCGGACTGAACTACCTGACGCTGGACCGGCCCATAGGCACCCTCTCGGGCGGGGAGGCCCAACGCTGCAAAATCGCCAAATACATCAACTCCCCCCTCAGCGATGTCCTGTATATTCTGGACGAACCCTCCGTCGGACTGCACGAGCACGATATACGGCTCATGCAGCAGTCGGTGCGCAAACTCAAGGGGAAAGGCAATACCGTGCTGCTGGTTGAGCACCACAAAGCCATGATCCGTATCGCCGATCACATTGTGGACATGGGGCCGGGTGCTGGCGCGGACGGCGGGGAAATCCTGTTTGAAGGCAGCTATGAAGCGCTGCTGCAAAGCCAGACCACTACCGGTAAAATGTTGCGGGAGCATCCGCCTGTCCCAACGGAAGTGCGCACCCCAAAGGCGTTTTTCCAGCTTACGGACGCCCGGCTGCACAACCTGAAAAACCTTTCCGTGCGTCTGCCTCTTGGGGTGATTTGCGGCATCGCCGGCGTGGCCGGTTCAGGCAAAAGCTCCCTCATGCAATGTTTCCGGGATGCCTATCCCCAACCCGAAGACATCGTGCATATCAGCCAGAAGAACATTGGCATCAGCCTGCGTTCCACCCCTGCCACCTATTTGGATGTGGCGGACGAAATCCGCAAACTTTTCGCCAAAGCGAACAAAGTGAAAGCCGATTTGTTCTCCTTTAACGGAAAAGGCGGATGCCCCGTCTGCAAAGGCAAAGGCGTCATTGTGTCCGACATGGCCTTTATGGACAGTATAGAAACCACCTGCGAGGCCTGCGGCGGCTTGCGCTATTCCGAAGACGCGCTTCACTACACCCTTTCCGGACACACTATCGCCCAGGTCATGGACATGCCGGCGATAAAAGCCTGCACGTTTTTTGAAGGCAGCCTTATCGCGGAAAAACTGCAAGCCCTCTGCCAAGTCGGTTTGGGCTACCTGCATTTGAACCAGTCGCTTTCCACCCTTTCCGGTGGGGAACTGCAACGCATCAAGCTGGCCTCCAGGCTAAACGACAAAGGGAAAATCCTCATTTTGGACGAACCCACGGACGGCTTGCACCTGAACGACATACAGAAACTGATGCAACTGTTTGTACGCCTGACCGAAAGCGGAAACAGCCTTTTCCTGATTGAGCACAACACCCATGTGCTCCGCCAATGCGATTACCTGGTTGAACTGGGTCCTGGAGGCGGAGAGGCCGGAGGGGAACTGCTGTTCACCGGCACACCGCAGGAAATGCGGCAATGCGCAGCTTCGGTCACCCGGGCCTATCTGGACGCATAGGCTGTTCCACTCAAAAAGCGCAACGCAGACCCAGAGCCACCATGCGACGGTAATAAAGGGTGTTTTCGGTACGCCAGTCGGAGAAATCGGCGGAATAGGTGGTGCGCTCCATCCGCTTGTCAAACAGCTCGCGGAGCTCCGCATAATACGACCACGCGCCGGACTGTCGGGAAAGGCGCAGATGGCTGCTCAAATATTCGTTGAATTTGGTGTACACCTCCCGCTTGGCGCTGTTGTAGGTGTTGCGGGCGGAAAGCTCCCAACCGCCCTTGAAGGTCTTGGAAAACTCCACGCCCAAGGTATAGTTGCGGTCGGAAGAAGGGGAGGCGGAACCATATTCGCTGACATCCCAGTTCAATTGCCCCCAGGCGTAGACACTATAGCCCGAGCGTTTCCACCGCCCGTGCATGCGGAGGTGGTAATTCCGCTTGTAGGCCGTGTTCCGCCAACTGTACACCACGGCATCGGCCAAACGCCCCCGCAGCTGTTCCGGGAAAAAGGCCGTATCGGTTACCAGCACCTGCTCCGCCACATTTTTACGGAACTGGCAGCCGGTTTTCAACTGCACCTCCCAAGGGGCGCTTTTCAGCGTATACGACAGGCTGAAAATGGTGCCGCGTGTCGGCTGAAGGTCCGCGTTTCCCAGATAATATACGCCCTGGCTGCTTCCGAAACGCAGCAGACCGGTCAGTTTGAGGTAGTCGGGACGGGAGAGCTGCCGGGAAATGTCGCATTGCAGGTTGTGCTTATCGGACGGACGGTAGCGGAAGGAATAATCCGCCGTATGCCCTACGCTTCCCTTGTTCCAGTCCCAACCCCGCAAATTGCTCCACAGCTTATGGTTGAAATAATGGATGCGCTCCTCCCCTTTCATCTCCCACTTTCCGATGCGGTATTCCGCCGCCGCATAGGGTTCGACCTTCCCGGAACGGTAGAGGTATTTCTGCTTCAGCAGCAGGCTGTCCCTCCACTCGGCGTTCACCAGCGTGGCGCCGCCGTACTGGTCATCGTTCATCTCCCAGCGGAAATCCGTTCCGGCGGTAAAGCGAAGGGATTCCACCTCCAGAAAATGCGCGTCCTTGTATTGGAAATTCCACACAAACACCTGCTGTTCGTAAAGCGGGGTGATGCGATAGGTTTTCGGCGTGTACAGGCTGCCCTCCAGACGGCGTATGGACGTTTGGCCGTTGATGCTGTTCTGCAGCGACATCCCTCCCATAATGGAGCGTCCGGAAGAATCCCACTCGTGCAGGTAGGAAGCCTGCATACGGTAGCGCCGCTGTTCCTTCTCCTCCGATGAAATGTTGCTTCCTTCCGACAGGAGCTGCACCACCCCTTCCGACACCCCGAATTTTTGGGCGGAAGCCACATTGTTCTGGTCTGAAGCGCTATAGGTCTGCTGCAGGCTCAGACTGACACGGTCGCCTTTCCGGGGCCGGTAAAAGAGCTGTATGTCCGTGCTCTCCGATCCGCCTTTGTTTTTGCTTTCACTGCTTTCCGTAAAACCGTAGCGCATGTTTTCCGAGGAATAGCTGATTTCCCTGGAGGTCAGACGGGCATTCCAAGTTCCTGACAATCCTGCCGAAAGCGTATACCTCGGGGTCACACGCTCCAGACGTGTCTCCAGGGATGCGTCGCCCGCCTGCGGAAGATGGGATGCTCCATTCATCTGCACGCTGCCTTTCCACCGCACGGAATCCGACGGCTGCGCCAGCAACGGCAGAAGGGCAAACATCAAGCACACAAGAACTAAACCGCTCTTTCCCATCATAAAATCCTAAATCAGTCGCCTGCATTTTCCGGCATGCAAAAGTAACATTTTTTCCTGACTTTGGCGGTCTGAATTGAAAGTTTTTATTAACTGCCACTCCCGGCCTGTAAACATCCCCAGTCGT
>DBVK01000108.1 GCA_002308135.1 Bacteroidales bacterium UBA1266 | reverse complement strand
GAAGATGATGAAATGGATGATGTACCTGATGCCCATCATGTTCCTCGGTATCTTCAACAATTATTCCGCCGGATTGAGCTACTACTACCTGCTGTTCAACCTGACCACCTTCCTGCAAATGTTCATCTTCCGCTATGCGGTCAATGATGAGAAACTGCGGGCGAAGCTGCTGGCAAAGAAAAAAGAGCCGGTCAAGAAGTCCCGTTGGGAGGCGCGTTACGAAGAAATGATGCGGAAGCAGAAGGCGATGCAAAACGCACAGGCCAGCCGCAGGAAGTAGCCTATGAACCTGTTGAATGTCGAAAACCTGTCCAAAAGCTATGGCGAAAGGCTGCTGTTTGACAAAGTGTCTTTCGGCCTGGAAAAAGGGCAGAAAACAGCCTTGGTAGCCAGAAACGGCACAGGTAAAAGCACCCTGCTGAACATTCTTGCCGGCTTGGAGCTTCCCGATGAGGGACGTGTCATACTGCGCAAGGATACGCGTATCGCTTATCTGCCGCAGGCCAACGATGCCGGTATGGGGGGCAGCGTGCTGGATTTTCTGCTGGACAGCAACACTCCCTTGATTGCTGCCGTCCGTGCGTACACCTATTGCACGGAAGCCTACCGTCTTCAGGCCACGGAGACCAATCGCAAGGCCATGGAGCAAAGCTGGGAAACGATGGACCGTCTGCAGGCCTGGAATGCGGAAAACGAGATACGGGAAGTGCTTTCCCGTTTCCGGATTACGGATGTTTTTGCGCCGCTTTCGCAGCTTTCCGGAGGAGAGCGCAAAAAGGCGGCTTTGGCCAAAACCCTGCTTTCGGACGCGGAGCTGTGGATACTGGACGAGCCTACCAACCATTTGGATATCCAAATGATAGAATGGCTGGAAGTTTTTCTGGCAGCTGCCGAAAAGACCTTGCTGCTGGTGACCCATGACCGCTTTTTCCTGGATAAGGTCTGTGATGACATTCTGGAGCTGGATCAGACCAAATTATACAAGTACAAAGGGGATTATGCCTATTTTCTGGACAAAAAGGCGGAGCGTGTTGCCAACCGTGAGGCGGAGTGGGAGCGTTACCGCCAATGGTACCGTCAGGAGCTGAAGTGGATACACGCTTCCGTGCAGGCCCGGGGCACCAAGGCGAAAGCGCGTAAGGACCGTTTTGAAACGCTGAAGGACAAGGTGATGACGGAAGTGACAGCGGAGGAGAGCGCTTTCTCCGTACAGGCCGGGCGTATAGGCAATAAGATCCTGGAATTGCACAATGTGGATTTCTCCTTTCCCGGCAAACCCATAGTGAAAGATTTCTCCTATACGTTCAAAAAGGGCGAGCGTTGTGGCGTGGTTGGCCCCAACGGCTGCGGAAAGTCCACGTTTTTACGGATGATTTTGGGCGAGCTGCGCCAGCAGGCGGGAAAAATAAACATAGGGGAGACTGTGGTTTTCGGCTATTACAGCCAGGACGGGCTTTCCGAAAGCTATAACGGACGCCGTGTCATTGATATTGTGAAGGAAAAGTCGGAATGGGTGCGCATGGCGGACGGACACGAATGGTCCGCTTCGCATTTCCTCAGCCGTTTCGGTTTCGGTTACGACACCCAATACACGTTTTACGAAGATTTGAGCGGCGGTCAGCAGCGCAAGCTGTACCTGCTGATGGTGCTGATGCGCAACCCCAATTTCCTGNNGACGAGCCCACCAACGATTTTGACATAGACACCATGAACCTGCTGGAGGATTTTCTGCTGCATTTTCCGGGATGCCTGCTGGTGGTTTCCCACGACCGCTGGTTTATGGATAAGATTGCGGACCACCTGTTTGTGTTCCAGGGCGACGGGAAGGTCAAAGACTTTTACGGCAATTACAGTGGCTACAAGCAATATATGCAGCAGCTGGAGAAAGGGCGGCAGCTGCGGAAAGCCGAAGCCCCGCCCGTTGAAAAGCCAGTCCGCAGCAAACCGGAAGCCAACCGCCTGACGTATAAGGAGCGCAAGGAGATGGAAAGCCTGGAGGCTGAGATAGCAGCCTTAGAGGAGGAGAAAAAACGATTGGATGCCTTGTTTGCCGCACCGGACGGGGATAGCGTCCGCCTGAATGAGGCCCTGGAACGTTATCCGGTTTTGCAGGAGGCTTTGGATGAAAAATCCTTGCGCTGGTTGGAACTTTCAGAAAAAGATGCATGAATATGATACAGATAGGAAGATATAACACTTTGAAAATCACCCGGAAATTGGATTTTGGGCTGATAGTGGAGGGCGAACCCTACGGGGAGATTCTGCTGCCCCGCAAGTATGCGGATCCGGCGTGGGAAATCGGGCAGGAGGTGGATGTTTTCGTGTATACGGATTCCGAAGACCGCCTGNNAAGCAGCCTCTAATCCAGGCCGGGGGCTTTGCCGTACTTCGCGTGAAGCAGGTGACGAAGGTCGGGGCTTTCCTGGAGTGCGGATTGGCAAAGGATCTGCTGGTGCCTTACCGGGAGCAGCACCACCGCCTGCAGGCCGGAGAGAAAGTGGTGGCCTATGCCTATGTGGACCCGCAGTCCGGGCGCTTGGTCGCGTCCACCAAGGTGGAACACTTTTTGGGCACGCAGGGCTCGGAGCGTTACCGCCCCAAAGACAAGGTGCGGATTATTGTGTATCAGCGTACAGAACTGGGATACAAGGTTATAGTGGATCAGAAATACAAAGGCATGGTATATGCCGATGAGGTGTTCACCCCCCTGGATTACGGGGAACGCACATCGGCTTATGTGGACTGTGTGCGTCCGGACGGCAAGCTGGACATTGTGCTTCAGAAAACCGGCTACAACAAAGTGGTGGATTTTTCGGAGCGTCTGACGGAATACATCCGCAGCAACGGCGGTTTCATCCCCTATACCGACGCCACGGATCCGGAGGTNNCGAGGTCATACACCGGGTGTTCGGCGTCAGCAAAAAGACCTTCAAGAAAGCGGTGGGGGATTTGTATAAAAGGCAGCAGATAGCGCTGGAGGAAGGTGGCTTGCGCTGGTGTAAATGATTCCATCCGATGTCCTGCAATTTCCGAATAAGCAAAAAACGTGTTGCGCTGCTGTATTTTATGGCACTGCTCCTGCTGATGTGGATGCCGGTGAAGAGCGGACTGCCCTTGGCTAATTTTGTCTTCGGTCTCCGGCTTGACCATTGGCTGCATGCTTCGGTCTACCTTCCCTGTGCCTGTTGCACACGTGTGCTGCTGGATGTCCCGCGGACAAGGGCCTGGCTATACTCCCTGCTGCTTGGCCTGCTGACGGAAAGCGTGCAATACCTGCTGCCCTACCGTGGCTTTGACATTAACGACATGCTGGCCAATGTGATAGGGATAAGCGTTGGCGCGTTGCTCTGTTGTTTTCTTCCCGACGGAAAAAAATCCCGTTAATCTGGATTTCTTATGGAACAATTTCTTATTTTTGCAGAAAGAACACATTAAAATGATTGCCCATGAAAAAAATCCTTTTATCCTGCCTTTTATGCATTGTTTCATTTTCACTTCCGGCTCAAAAAATCCATGATCCGGCGGAAATAATAAAAATCATGGATGCCTCCCAAATACGTTATTCGCTGGAAGCATTGACCACGACAGAGATTCCGGACTTTTCAGAGCGGGTGATATACCATGAGTTCTATGGGAAGAAGTCTCCGGACGGATCGTTTGTTGTAAAACAGTACGAACTGAATGACAGCGCCGCCCACCATTATCAGATTGCTGAAAAATTTTTCGAACAGAAGAATCATGAACAAGCGCGCTACCATTACCGGAAAGCGCTGGAGGCCGACCCCACCTGCTACAAAGTGATGGTTTATATTGGTGACACCTATTACCATCAGCAGCGCTATGTTGAGGCGCTCACCTGGTACCAGAGGGCAACAGATTCCAATTATATTGACTATCTGGCTCATTGGGCTTGTGCCAATGCGCTGGTGTATATGGGCAAGCAGGATCAGGCATTGCGGGAGATAACCATAGCAAAAGTGCTGAATCGTAACAATCCCCGCTTGACCTCCAAACTGCAGGAAATATACCATTTGAACAAAAAAAGTTACAATGACTGGTATTTCGTGCCTTTGTATGACTTGTCGGAGGATAACGATGCGGAGGGTAAGCGCACGGTGAAAATCCGTTTCAAGGAGTACTGGCTGCCGTATGCCATGGCCAAAGCCGTGTGGAAATATGAGCCGGGTTACGCGGAGTCCATGGGCAATAATATAATTTTAGGCGAAAAGGAGGCGGTGTTGTCATACTGGATAATGGTGTCTTCCCATAAGGAGGGCAAAAAGACCATGCCTGCCAAAGCGTTGAAGCTGGCGATGGATAGAAACTGCTTTGAATCCTATGTGATTTACGAGGCTTTGCTGCCCGCCATGCCTGAAATAGCCATGTATATTGGCAAGGAAGGGATAGAGGCTATTGCCTCCTACATTTTGGATGTGCGGAGTAAAGTAAAGAAATAAGGGAAAGGGAATGAAAAAGATACTCAAAGGGACTGGAGTGGCGTTGGTGACTCCTTTCAGACAAGATTTTTCCATTGATTTTGAGGCTATAACCCGTATGGTGGACGAACTCATCGCCCAGGAGGCCGGTTATATCGTGGCGCTCGGCACAACGGCTGAGACCCCGGCCATGTCATTCGGGGAGCGCAAACTGATATTGCAAGCGGTGGTGGAGGCTGTTCGCGACCGCGTGCCCATAGTGGTGGGCATAGGCTGCAACAATCCCTTGGAGGTGATAGAGCAGATCCACTTGTTTGATTTGCACAAGGTCAGCGCCATACTTTCGGTGGCGCCGTATTATAACAAGCCCCAGCAGCAGGGTCTGCTAGGCCATTACCGCATGATAGCGAAGGCTTCCCCGCTGCCCGTGGTGCTGTATAACGTCCCCGGACGCACGGGAGTGAACATTGCTGCTGAGACCACGTTGGAGCTGGCCAGAACCGTCCCTAACATCGTAGGGGTGAAGGAGGCTTCCGGAAACATGGCGCAAATCATGCGTATCATGCAGGATAAACCGGAATCCTTTGCCGTGATTTCCGGGGACGATGCGCTGACTCTGCCCTTGCTGGCCTGTGGTCTGGACGGGGTGATTTCCGTGGTGGCCAATGCTTTCCCGGCGGAGATGTCCCGTATGGTGCGTTCTGCACTGGCCGGTGATTTTACGGAGGCCCGCCGCCTGCATTACCGGCTCTTGCCGGTCATGCAAGCTTGTTTCAGGGAAGGAAGCCCTTCCGGTGTGAAGGCCTTTTTGGCGGCGATGGGCAAAATAGCGCCTTATGTGCGTCTTCCCTTGGCAGCCGTTTCGGATGGTTTGCGCCGGGAAATAGAAGAAATGGTTAAAGCTTGGTGATATGCCCCATCGCGTCATTATAGGCAATCTGCAGAAAAAAATCTATTATCCCTTCTACCTGCTGATGGGGGATACGCCTTATTTTATCGATAAAATCAGCGATTATTTCCAGAACCATTTTTTCGAAGACGAGGGCATACGGGATTTCAACCAGCAAGTGGTGTATGGCAAGGATATCCGGGTGGACGATTTGGTCTCCCTGGCCAAGGAGTATCCGATTATGGCCGAGCACAGGCTGCTGATTGTGAAGGAGGCGCAAGATTTGCAGAAAGCCGGCGGCGGCAAGGGGAGCGATGTGTACGCCCCTTTGGTAGCTTACCTGAAAAATCCGCAGAAACAAACGATTATAGTGTTTTGCCACAAATACGGCTCCGTCGACAAACGTTCCGCTTTCTTCAAGGCGGCCAACAACGGCGGCTGTGTGTTCGAAACCCCGAAAATCTATGATAACCAAGTGCCCAAATACGTTATGGACATGGTGGCTGAAAAGCGTTTCACCATGGACAGCGCCACAGCGGAGCTGATAGCCTCCCACATTGGCACGGATTTGTCCCGCATCGACCGGGAATTGGACAAGTTCAACAACCTTCTTCCCGAAGGCGGCGCCATCACCAAGGAACTGGTGGAAACCTATATCGGCATCAGCCGTGAATACAACGGCTTTGAATTAGCCAACGCCTTGTGGGAAAGGAATATGAACAAAGCATACGAGATTATCAGCTATTTTTCGTCCAATCCGAAAAACTATCCCAACCCCATGATTTTAGCGATGCTGTACAGCTCTTTTCTAAAGATTGCGCAGTACCATTATGCCAGTGACAAAACCAATCTGAGGGCATTGGGGGTGAATTGGAACGTGCAGCGGCAGTTTTTGGAAGCGGTCAGGTATTATACACTGCCGGTTACGGTGCGTGTGCTGCACTGGCTGAAGGAATACGATTTGAAATCCAAGGGATACGAAGGTTGCGACACCCAGGACCAGGAATTGCTGAAAGAATTGGCTTTTCGCATTATCAACCGGGTATTGTAATGGAATGGACGCTTGGCGCAAATTCATCGTGTGGGGGATGTGCCTGCTGGGCGGGACAATGGCTGTCCGGGCACAGGAACTGATACAGGTTTTCAGGCATAAAGACCTGGGATTGATGGAAAAATCCTTGTACGGGCCATTGGTGCGCCCGGCTATCCCGGCACAAAAAAACGCTGCCTCCTTTTTCACGGACGATGCCACTTTGTTCACTTCCGGAAGCCTTTCCCGGGGCATCACCATAGGCAATGCCCAGGATATGTCGGTGGATTCCTACCTGAACCTGCAAATGCGGGGCATGTTGTCCGAGCGGCTTTCCCTATCCGCCCATATCAGCGACCGCAGCATCCCTTTGCAAACCGCTTCCACCCGGCAATGGCAGGAGTTTGACCGCATATATATCCGCATGGATTACATTCCGTTAGATAAAATGTCCGCCCGTTTGCTGGCAGGGGATGTGGATTTGAAGGACAAGGGGACGTATTTCTCCCGTTTTTCCCGTCAGGGTTTGGGTATGCAGGCTTTCGTGCAGTGGAAGGACAGCCTGTCCGGACGCAAACGCTCCGATGCCGTTTCTTTTTCCGAAGCCGTGGCCAAAGGCAGCTTCTGCCGTCAGCAGCTGACCGCTGTGGAAGGGGTGCAGGGCGGTTACCGCTTGCAGGGAGCCAACGGGGAACGCCAGATTATTGTACTGTCGGCTTCTGAAAAAGTCTACCTGGATGGTGTGCTGCTGCAAAGAGGGGAGGACGCGGATTACACCATAGACTACAATCTGGCGGAAATCACCTTTTCCGCACGTCAGCCCATCACCAAGGACAAGCGCATTGTGGTGGAGTTCGAATATGCCGACCAGCAGTATGTGCGCTCCCTGACCCATTGGCAGAGCACACACCGCAGACAGGGCTGGGAGTTCGTTTTTGATTTCTATAATGAGCAGGACCTCAAACGGCAGTCCAACCAGATTGATATGGATGCGTCGGTGGTGGGTTTTCTCAAAAACTTGGACAGGGGTGGTTCGGTGTATTATCCCTATGCCGATAGTACGGGCTACCTGTCGGAGGAGGTGATGTACCGCCTTACGGATACCTTGGTCGCCGGAAAGGCCTATGATTCGGTGTATGTGTTTTCCAACGATCCGGACAAGGCCGTGTACCGCCTTCGTTTTTCCTATCTGGGAGAAGGAAAAGGGAATTATGTGGCCGTGCAAAGCAGCGTCAACGGGCAGGTTTACGCTTGGGTGGCGCCGGAGGGGGGGCAGCCGCAGGGCGCATACGAGCCGGTTTTGCTGCTGATAACCCCTAAACGCTTGCAGATGTACAGTCTGAAAGCCACTTATCAGGGGGATAGGGATGTCTTTTATGTGGAATCCTCCTTGTCCAATTCCCAGATGAACACTTTTTCCCCTAAAGCCGGTCCCGGTTCCGGCATGGCATTAAGGAGCGCCTACCGGACATGCTGGTCATGGGGGCAGGGTAAACAACGCTGGTCGTTGGCGCCTTCCCTTTACTACGAGGGGAAAGGCGCCGCTTTCACGCCGGTGGATGCCTATCGCGACGTGGAGTTTCTCCGGGATTATAACCTGACGGACTCCCTCAGCACGCAAAAAGCGGAACATTTCACCTCCCTTTCCCTTCGATTGGAGAGCCCGATGAAAAACAGTCTGCTGTGGAAAAGCACGGCTTATCTGATTCCGGATGCCCAATGGAAGGCGTTGCGCAACGAATGGGTGTTGAGTGAGCATCGCAAGACCACGCGCTTTGACGCTGATGTGCGCCTGTTGCGCAGCCAGACATCGGATTACGGGACGTTGTTCCTGAAACACAAGGAAACCTTTTCCCAGGATGTGGCTTTTTTGCGTGTGGGATTGAGCGAGGATATGGAGTGGAACGCCTACCGCTCCGCTGCGGATAACGCTCTAATGGATGAAAGCCAGGGATATAGCGAATGCACTTTCTTCATTCAGCAGCGGGAGACGGAGGCCAAGGATTGGCGCTGCCGTCTGCAATACGTCCACCGCGACGATTATGCCGTGTGGGAACAGCGGCTGCAGAGCCGCAACCTGGCGCAGCAGGTTCAGGCCGATTTGGAAATGCTGCGCTTTGCACAGCATCCCTTGCGCTTCTCTTTCTCCTACCGTTCCCTGCAGGCCAAGGACAGCCTATGGATGCCGGAGCAGGCCGAAAACACCATGCTGGGCAGTCTGCAATACCAGGGAAGATGGGCTCGCGGTGCCATACAGACAAGCCTCTACGCCACTTTAGGCTCCGCCATGGAGGAGAAGACCGCCTATTCCTATTTAAAAGTGGCTGACGGACAGGGAACTTACCAATGGATAGACTACAATGGCAATGGTGTGGCCGAATTGGACGAGTTTGAAGTGGCGGTGTACCGGGATCAGGCGGACTATATCCGGGTATACCTGATATCCCAGGATCAGGAGAAGGTGTATGCCAACAGCTGGACGCAGAGTCTGGCGCTTCGTCCGGCCGCCGTATGGGGCAACAGCAAGGGGGTGCGCAAATGCCTTTCGCTTTTTTCCAATACCTTCAGCATCCAAAGCCAATGCAAAAAGCAGCAGGCGTATCTGCAGTCTTCCCCCATGCCGGGCTGGATCATGTGCAAGCCCTTTGTGTCCTCCCTTCAGGATTCCATGATACGCNNCAGTACCGCGATGTCTTCTCCTTTAACTCCGGACATCCGGTGTATGGGGCGGAAGTGACGTATTTGCAAAGCCAAAACAAGAACCTGACCGTCAATGGTTTTGAATACCTTTCGGAAGAAAGCGTGCAATCCATGCTGCGTTACCGCTGGGCGGGGCGGCTGAAGTCACAGTTTT
>DBVK01000145.1:16556-16704 GCA_002308135.1 Bacteroidales bacterium UBA1266 | reverse complement strand
CTGAGCGAAAACGCTTTCAAATAAGCCACACACAGCAAACGCCGCTCTTAGGAGCGGCGTTTTTTTTACCAATAGCTACCACACATATTTCCGCAACAAGCGCACCGCTCTTTTTCCTTTGATGCGTCGCCATTTCATCTCCCATCCT
>DBVK01000145.1:2651-16532 GCA_002308135.1 Bacteroidales bacterium UBA1266 | reverse complement strand
AAATCCCTCCTTCATTCCCACTTATTTACCGTCTGTAGCACCTTCAGGGCTCCATGGTTGTGCGTGGATGGATTTTTCGTAGTGCTTTGATGGTACCACTGGTGAAATTTTTTTGGTTTAATGACCATCGAATGCCCCCCTCTCTTTTTACGAAATTGAACACACAACCGACAATTCAGAACTCCCTGTTTAAGTTCAATGATTTGAAGGACTTTCCGTCCGCATGGTAATTGTGGCCGACGATGACATGGGACCTGATACTTGTCTCGCTGAAATGATGAGGATATTAACGACCTTTCGTGAGAATCATTCAAACAAGTCATCCATCGTCACCTCCGATTGTACGATGCCGCTATGGAGGTTGTGTGCAACTCCGTAGGTGGTGATGAATGTATGATACAAGGCCTTGTTTGTCTTGGTAACTTTGCGAAGTAGCGACTGGCGGTTCCGCAGTCGTTCCTCATAGTCTGCCGTAATTACATATTTGTCGGCGCAATACTTGATTTCGCAGAGGTTGATGGCCTCATCAGCACGGTCGATGAGCAGGTCTATTTGAGTGCCTTTCCATGTAGTGCCGTTTTCGTCAATGAATGGCCGGCACGACCAGGAATGCACATTGCAGATGATACCGTTGATTCCAAGCTTTTTCTTGATTTGTGGAATGTGGTGGAGGCAGACTTGCTCAAAGGCATATCCGCTCCACGAATCCGTTAGCCCTTTGCCTGCCAATTTGCTCCAGAGATGCTCATCCTGCCCGTTGTGGTCTTCAACATACTTGATATGGAATAGTGAGAACAGGTCTGTCAGCTGATACAATGCATCGCGCTCGGTTTTCCCAAGGGCGGTGTATTTGCGAATGAAATCACTTTTGATCAGGTTGTTGAGCACTTCTGTCAATGTTCCACCTTCGTTCAACCTTAGTCCTTCCATCAGCTCTTGTCGTGTCAACCCCTTCAGTTTTGTCGCCAACAGTCTCACAGTGTTCCTATACATCTTTGATTCATTGAAGAGAGACCTGAACAGGAAATCGAATTCACCCCGTAGCGGTGCCCCCTGACGGAAGAAGAGGTCATCAATACAAACATCGAGCGGGGTGTCACGAACCAGCATGTCAAGATAGTAGGGTATTCCTCCGAAAATCATATAAGTCTTCACCAGCTGATGCAGGCTCATCTCGATTCCTTTCACATTCCGCAGGAACATTTCCATTTCGCCCAAAGTGAAGGGTGCAAGCCAAATCGGGCGGCACACACGACCATAGATGCCCCCTTTGTTGCCGATGAACTTGGAGAGCATCCAGGTGGTGGCGGAACCGCAGACAAATAGCTTTAAGTTGCTCTTCAGCGAAGCCCAGTCGTTCCAGAACTGCCCGAAAGCGGCGAGGAAGTCGCTCCTGGGCGTGTCCATCCAAGGAATCTCGTCCAAAAACACCACAATCCGTTCCTTCCGGATGGTATCCAAATAGGTCTTCAAGGCATCGAACGCCTCGAACCAATCCTTGGGGCGTTTCACCTTTTGACCGGAATAGCGTTCGAGATACTTCTGGAACTGGGATAGTTGTACGGCACGAGTCACGTCATACAATCCCGTAAAGGAGAAATCAAAGTGGTTGTTAAAGAGGCTTTTCACCAGAAAAGTCTTTCCAACACGCCTACGGCCATATACCGCTATCAGTTCCGCTTTTCCGCTCTCAAGATAACCGTTAATGATATGTTGCTCATACTCACGGCCTATAATGGTGTTCGCTTCCATATTACTATCTTTGTTTGACGCTGCAAAGATACAAAAAAAAGTCGAAACATTTGTTATAGTTCCTCCGTAACTATGTTTTTTTTTGACTTACGGAGGCGTTATCGTGTATATTTCCTCCGTAACATCCAAAAAAATGGGGTTAAGGAGGCATTATCTACTATTTATCCCTTACCTTGGGTTTTGATACCCGTTATTATACCTCCGTCAAGAGGAACAGCATATAAAATGGCTGTGTGAGCCGTTGCCCGATACAGTTATTTCTTTTTTAACGTTCTTATTGTGTGCTTATTGCAGAAGTTTCCGTGAATTTCATGCCAATCTGCCTATACGAAAACCACCTGCCTCTACGTTTATGATTTTTGATGGAAAAACAAACTACCATGCATGCAAGCATAAACCGGAACAACAGAAACCGACAGAAAACATTGGCCTTGCTGTTTTGCTTCAGCCTGTGGGCAGGCTCGGGGCAGGCGCAGCAGCAGACGGAACGGCAGGCGCCCTGGTGCAGCTACGCCGCCTTGGAGACCAGAATGGATTTCAACATGCAGCTGACAGACAGAAGGAATGACCAGTTCAGCAGCGCTTTTCAGGGAAAGTTTCTGAATTTTCAGATGGACGGCTACCTCATGCCGAGCGTCTCCTACCACTACCGCCAGCGCATCAACGCGGGCAACATGGGCTTTTCCACCACTTTTTTCGAAGGCACCGACTGGATGTTCCTGGAATGGAACTTCACCAAACACCTTTCGGTTTCCGCCGGAAAGGAGGTGGTAGCCATTGGCGGCTGGGAATACGACCTCGCCCCCATCAACATGTACTACTGGTCCGAATTCTGGAACAACGTGAACTGCTACGAGATAGGGCTATCGCTCCATTACAGGACGGAACGTTCCCACCTCCAGGCGCAGGTCACCAATTCGCCATACATTAAAACCAAAATGGCAAACCTCTACGCCTACAACCTTATCTGGTACGGCGATTTCAACTGGTTCAAACCGATTTGGTCAACCAATCTGGTGGAATTCGAGCATGGGAAGTATATCCATTACATCGCACTGGGAAACAAATTCGTTTTCGGCAAAAGCAGCTTTTACATCGATGTGATGAACCGCGCCTGCGACCGTCAGGACCGCTTCTTCTTCCAGGACTACACGCTCATTGTGGAGGCGAAACGGCATGTGACCGACAGGCTGAACCTTTTTGCCAAGGGCGGAATTGACCGGCACGAACGTAATGAAATCAAAGGGATTTATTTAGAGACCCCACCCGACATCTATGACTGGGACCTTTACGTGCCGGCCGGCACTGACTATCGGTATGCCGGTTTGGGCGGGGAATACTATCCGCTCATTGGAAAAAACACCATCCGGCTGCACGCATTTGCGCTGATGAAAAGCCGCAACAACGGGCCGCTCACCTTCCAGGCCAACCTTGGCCTGACCTGGAAACTGGGAATCAAATAAAACGGATACGGGCACACACACCATGCTGATCACACTTCTTACCTTACTATTGATATTGTTGGCCGTGTTGGGCATTGACATATTCCTGCTGTTCCCTTTTCTGCGGAAAAACAAGCGGTTCATGCATGCCTATGGCTCCCTTATGGATTTTCTCCATATCAAATGGCGGAAACGGAAAGAGCATACGGAAGAGGAAGACTAAGCCTTTTTCACCAAACCACCCATTTCCCAAGATAATAGCTTGTCCCGTCAGAAAGACGGTAGATGTAGGCGCCTGCCGGACAAGACGGCAGACGAATGGGAATATGGTTTTCGCCAGCCTCGCCCTGCAGTGACCCGCGAAGCAGACGCTGCCCCTGGAGGGAAATGATTTCCCACTGCAAGCGGGCCGGATGCTCCAGGCGCACATACAGCACCGCTTCGCCGGCGTTTGGATTGGGGTAAAGCCGGACGTTCAAATCTTCTTTGGCGAAAGGAAGCACGGAGGTCGTATCCTTCCACGGCTGCAAACAGGCGCTCACAAAGCAGCGGTTATCCCCCAAATCGGCGTCACAATCCAAAGGCACACGCACATCCAGCTGATACACAGTGTCTGGCATTTCCGGAAGAATCACCCCTTCCTCAAACACATACCGCATACTGTCGCCTGCGGCAAGGAAAAGGATACGGGTATCCGCCACCAGGCTGTCATTGATGCCTATTTCCAATGGAATGCCATACACATCCAAAGCGCCTGTGTTCCGGATGCGGACCGACGGATATATGCGCCTGCCTGGCGATTCGCAAGGCGGACGCGCCAAGGCCTGCAAGCACAAGTCCACCCGCGTGGAGACCAAGGTGTCCATGCTTTCGAAGACTGCGGATGCGGAATCCGCCAACTGAAAACGGAAGCGGTAGTATTGCTGGAGTTCCCAGACAAAAGCGGCATCCATCACAACAGTGTCCCGGGCATACGGTGGAAGCGCTGCAGGCAAAACTTGCGCATACACACTGTCCTTACGCGAAGTGTTGCGGGATACGGCAAGCGAAAAAGGCTGCGGCGGTATGCTTTGTGCCGTAAGGTTTTCCAACACCACGTACAATCCGGTATCGGCCGCACGGCAATCGGAAACGGCCGTCACACGGGGAAAGACACGCGCTTTCACACGGGACAGGCCCCGCACGCACAAACTGTCCAGGTATTGGTTGCCGCCACCGTAGCTGATGGCCTCCAAAGCTATACGCACACAAGTGGAGGAATAGGCCGACAGTCCGATATCCGCCCGCTCCCATTCCCAGCCGGAGACGCCTGCCTTATACCGGAAGAGCACAGCCGCTTCCGTATAGCTTGCCCCGCCGTCGGAGGAAACCAGCACACGAATCTGGTCAGCGACATTCCTTTGCTCTGCACTACGGGCGTACCATAAGGAGATCACCGGGTCTCGCAATTGCTGCAAATCCATGAGCGGCAACAATATCCGCGTAACACCCCCCCTGTTTTTTCCTGAAGGGACACACAGCGCCGCCCTCCCGTGAAGCGGGGGAATACCGCTTCCTGAACTGTCGACATAGCAAGTGAGACTCCCTTGCACCTGCACAAACGACAATTCCTGCTGCGCCCTTTCCATATCGGACGCATAGGGAAGAACGGCACGGGCTATGGAGAACTCCATAACCACCGTATCATTGAAAGGATTTGTATCTGAACTATCTGTTATCCAAGCGGTAAGCATATACCTCCCCGAAAGCTGCATGGGCAGGGCGGCAAGCAGTGTGAGCACCTCCGAACGCAATGGCGGCATACAATCACCGGAAATCCGCATGGTATGTGTAAATGAAACCGGTCCTTGCACACGCAGGGACACATACACCGGATGATCGGAAAAACAGAGCGTGTCCCTCCCCTCGTTCCGGACGATTACGCTAAGCGGCGGTGACACTGACAGGCAGGAAACAGCGGTATCCGGTGTTTCAAATCCGATTAAATGCCAATCCACAGCAGCGGAAGGAAGCGCCTGGTAAGGTCCCGCAAAGGTGGGATCCCCCCGTTCGTTCCCCTCCTTGTCAAAGGGTACAGCAAGCAGCAAAGGGCATTGAAGTGAATCAAAATCAAGCGGTTTCAAGGAAATCCGCCGGTCCGCATATTCCGGACGCGCAAAGCGGCTGTGCGCGTCCTTTCCGGTGCGTGCGCGCCATTCCTTCATATCCCGGACCGCACCGCCGATATAGGACAGCACTCTTCCGGAAGCATAATATACGTTCCCGTCAGCATCCCAGTCTTTCAGGCCATTGGCGGGATACACATACAGCACATGGTTCTGTTCGCTGTTCGCATTGCCGCATGCATTGACCACGTGATTGTTCCGGAATTGGATATCCTGTAACTGATAGGCTGTATACACCCCCTTCCCCATACCGCTGCCTTCCATAAGAATAGCGTTGTGCAACAAAGCGATACGATTGCATCCGCTATACAGGTAAATGCCGCAGTTGCTGGAAGGCACCTGCATGTGAATCTCGTTATTGGCAATACATAAAGGCTCGGCTGTGCCGTATGTGTTGGAAAGGTACATGCCGTAAAACCCACGGGAAGCGGTAATCCGGTTGGCCTCCCATCGCCCGTCCTGCACCCTGTCCGCATATATCCCGTAAAATCCTGACGAGCTGGAAGGCTGCTGCTGTATGCTGTTTCCGCATATATCCGCTCCGCATACCCTGGTCAGCATCAGGCCGTAGGACTTAAGCTGGGTGAACACATTTTTTTGGATGACCAAATCTTTATCCGGATTGGTGTAAGTGCCGGAGAAACGCAATCCGCATTTGCCGGACTGGACGGTATTGCCCACCATACGCAGCGAACTGAGGCTGCCTTCCCCTGTTTGTTCCACGGCAGCCCGGCTGTGCTCCCGCATAAGGAAAACACAATGGCGTACCTCCACATCTTCGCAGGCGAAATGGAAGGACAAGCCGCAGGCGTCCGTCTGCATCTCCGGAACGGTCACGGTCAGTTTTTCAAAAACCAGGTGGCCGGAATGCAGGCAGTGCAGCACCGACTGCCCGTTCTGAAGCTTGTTTTTCAAAGTCAGGACGACCGAATCCGCGGAACCGTTTTCGGGAGCGATAATCAATCTGGCGTTCCTGCCGCTGCCGGGTAGAAAGCGGTCGAAGACAAAAGGCCCCTCATAGGTTCCGGGCGGCAGCAGCAAGCGGACATCTCCGCGTATACCGCAGGCGGACAAGTGTCTCCACGCCACATCCAGGCTGGCGAAATCGCGTCCGACCACATAGGTGCCGGACAAAGCGGAATCGCAGAAAAACAGTGTTTGGCGCAAGGTGTCGTCCGCCGCATCCGCATCCTGTGTCCCGTTGGCCTCCTGTATCCATACACAAAGGGAAAGGGTGGTGTCCCTTCCTAAAACGCCCAAAGGCAGGGAAAGGGTGTCGCCGGGGGACAAGCCGCCCTGCCAGCTCACATCAGGCTGCCGCACCCCATTGAGGGTCCAATACAAGCGCAGCCTGTGGATAAGCGTGTCGCCCGCATTGCCCACCAGCACCCGTACCGGAACGGTCGCAGCATCTCCCGTCCGGGCCGGCGGCCTGTCCAGCTGAAGCAGACAGGCATCCATGCCGTAGGGGATAAACGGGTACGCACCTTTGCATGTCAGCACGGGACGCTGTTTCCCGTAAATGTCTTCCGTTACGCCATCCATACGCAGGCATAGGGCCTCCGTGGCCCGCTGCAACTGCAGGCAGCTGTCGTCAGTCACAAACCGCAGCGGACCGGAAGCGGAGGCGGTATCCTGGCCGCTAAGCAACTGCCAGGTCTTCAAGTCCGGAATCTGCTCCTCTCCGGAAAACAGGTAGCGTCCGAAGGCATCGTAATGGTTTTGTTCGAACGAATACACCGTGGTCAGCCTGCTTCCAACCGCCGACACGACCACCGAATTTTCGCTGTTTTTATAATGGGAATAATTATAGAACAAGTTATGCCGGAAACGTATATTGCTAAGGGTCGCTTCACACGAAAGCTGGAGGCACGCACCGGCGCCGCTTCCGGTCAGGGAGAAACTGTTGTGCGCACATTCCAAGTCATGGCAATAGGGGCCTATCTCCCAGACGCTATGCGGAAAAGATGTCTTGCTGACACATTCGTTGTTGGCAATCCATAAACGGCCGTTCATGGGGGAAACCTCCTGCAAAAAGAGGCAATAGGTTTTATCCTGCACACGAAAACGGTTGGCACAAACACGCTCCCCGACAACAGTATGCAACGTCATGTTTTCCAAGTTGTTAAACGAAATATCCGTAAACTGTGCCGCCCGGAGCTCCACACTTTGCTCCTTCTGTTTCCACAGCCTGTTTCCCGTAATGGAAAGCCCGCGCACCGGATCCGTAGCGCTTTGGCCTTGTATCCAAACCCCATACAGGCCTCCTTCTATCCTATTGTCGGACAAAGTAATCGAATCCGCCTTTATTTCCAAAGCATATACCGCAGCATACGGAGAGGCATCCGCCACCTTCAGATGGCACTGCCGGATACAAATATCCGAACAGCCGTCCTCCAATTCCACCGCCATCGCGTGGCTTTCCATATACAGCTGTTCCAACACCAGGTGGGAAACCCGGGAAAGACGCACCACCGCTAAAGAGGCGGAGGCGCTGTCAATGACCAGGCGCACGCTGTCGGCACAACGGGCCTGGGAGGAAATGGTGAGCGTGTGCAGCGGACTGCTGCCCGGTATGCCGCCCTGCAAACACAAAGGCGACGTATAGGTTCCGCTTTGCAAAAGAAAGCGGACAGCCCCTTGCATGCCGCAACTATACACGCGGCGGACAGCCGCCTCCAAGGTGGGGAAGTCCGCAGCGGGACCGCCCACCGTATAGGTTCCCTGCAGCGCATCCGTACAGCGGTAGCAATGCAGGCGCAAGGTGTCATGTTCCGGATAGGCGTCCGGCTGACCGTTGGGAAGAAACGTCCATAAAAACAGGGTGTCCTCCTCCCGCCGCATAGGCAACAAGGCCAACAAACCGCTGTGAAGGGTGTCTCCGGGAGCCAGCGGCGCAAACGAAAGCTCCTTCGAGTATTCCCGTCCGCCCCAGCGATAAGCAATCCCCACACGGGTCAAGGCGTTCCTGCCCACATTGGCAATCACGCATTCCACCGGTACGGAATCCGATGCGGAAAGACCGATGTTTTGCGTCTGTAAAGCAAACGGTTGCACGTCGCACTCCTCCGTTCCTATGGTATGGTAGGCTCCTTTCGTGCTCAGAAAGCCCGCACGGGAGCGGGAAAGCATATCCTCCTTGATTGCGGCATCGGAAAAACCCGACGGATAAGCGTGCGCCAAAAGGAGGTTTTTGGCTGTGTCAAGGAAACGGACATCGCCTTCAGAAGCGTGAGCGTCCTGCATGCTTAACGACTGCCAATCCTCCAGACGACTGAGCATACGGTCGGTATGCACATAGCCACCACCGCTGACCGCATAATGGTTCTCCATAAAAAACTGGGACGCAAGATGCGTATGCAAGGGCGAAGCGAAGGCCCAAACGGTATTGTCCGTGCCGCCTCCCTCTATGACGAACAGGTTCTGCCTCCATTCCACGGAATCGGAAAGGCCGTCTATCTTCACACAAGTGTTTCCGGAAGTTTTTCCGCAAAGCAGCAGCGAATTACAGGCTATGTGCATACGGCTGTTATAGCCCATGGTCCAAAGAGCGGATTGCGGCTGGGCGCATTGGAAAAAGACTTCATTGTTAGATACCTGAAGGAATTCCCCACTATCCTCCGGCGCAAGGTTCTCCATGACCAGGGCGGCCTTGCCCCCATACAAACGGAATGCATTGGAACTGAAGTCTTTCCCTCTTGAAGAGTAAATATTGGCAGCTGTATAACTGCGATTTATCCCCTGCTGTGAACGGGCGGAAGAGAACACATTTCCGCAAATGCGGGAAAAATCCGCGTAAATGACATACAATCCGTAATCCGTTTGCGCGTCAAACGTGTTCCTTTCAATGAGCAGACGCTTGTAGTCGTGGGCGTTTCTCCCTGCGATGAACACACCGCCACCGCCTCCGGAAAACACATTGTCCCGGATGGCAATATCAACGCATCCTCTATGCATATAGGCGTTAATGCCTGTCGGATTGGAAGGCGCACCCAATTCGAAACGGCACTGCTCCACCCATACATGACAGCAGCTGTCGCCTATCCGCAAGGCATCGGAAACAGGGGTAATCATACTGTCTATCCGGAAAGTCAGGTGACGGAAACCCACATTACGCACATTTTCCAGCCATAGCACATAATCATGCGCGGAATCGGGCTGCAGCGCCACATCCCCGGCTTTTCCGCTGGCTGACACAAACCACAAACTGTCGTCAGCTTCCCCCTCGTTGATATGCCGCAACAGCACCCCAAGGGAATAGCTGCCGCTATCCAAAAGGAAAACGGTGGTGCCGGAGAGACCGCACTGCTGAAGCTGCGGCAGCACCGCCTGCACATCGGGGAAATCCGCGCCCTTCCCCCCAATACGGTAGGCACCGTGCAGGAAATCCGCACAAGCGGACAAGGGAACATACAGGGTGTCAGGAGGAAGCGTATCCACAAGAGCATTGGGCGACTCCAGCCACAAACGCAGGCTGTCGTTGCCTTCGCGCACTGGGATTTCCGCCACTGTAAAGGTATCGGAACAAAAATCCGAAGGCAGCCTCCCCCTCCAGTCAAAATAACCTTGTTTGTCCTGAAAAACCCAACCCACACGCAGCGAAACCAAATCATTGACACCGGTGTTCCTCAGGCTGATTTGTACCGGCATAACACTGCCGATACGCACCGCTGGCGTGGCGGGCGAAGCCAGAACTGCTATGGCTGCAGCATTTGAATCCCTGCCGTCGGAAGGCATGCAGGTGACAAACCGCCGCGTCAGGGAAGAGGTGTTGCCGACACTGTCCGTGGCCTTTATCGTATAATTATAGGCGCTCCCATACGCTGCCGCAGGCAAGCGCATACAGTAAACGGAATCCTCAAGCCTGAGCGTGACCGGCAGCGGATTGCCGTTCAGGCTGCATTGGGCCGACACCGAGACCGGGCAGCAGGCGTCTACGGTAAAACGCACGTCAAACGGTCCGGTTTGGCAAACTGCACCAGCATAATATCCGGACAAATGAACACATGGCGGCTGCACCCAAGCGTCGCCCGCATACAAGCGCACATTGTCCACCAGCCAGCCATAGGCGAAACGTCCGGTCTCCGCATGCGTCTTTTTGATTTTGAAACGGATTTGCACGCGGGAATAAGACACCATAGCCGATAAGTCAAAACATTCTGTTTTCCACCAATGCCCCTCCGGTTCGGCCAATTCGTTGTCACGCTGCCATTCCCCATAGCTGGCATCGCTGAATCGCTGCTGACGGTACGCCCCGCTTCCGCCCCGGTAACAGGAGGAAGGCAAGGCCTGCCAAGGCCGTCCTACAAAGTCTTCTCTCCACTCAACGGACGCTATGTCCGCGCTGGAGATTTTACAGATATGGTCAAAAACCAGATAGATTTTCCCGTAAGCGGAAACATCGTACACCGGCGAAACCAGCAGGAAGGAATCCCCTTCCTTCAGCGGGACCTGACCCCGGAAGGAATAAGGAGCGCTGACGGAAAACGCGCTGCAGGTGTCCCATTGGGAGCCCGGTGCCGCAGTAAAAGCGGGACGCTTGTCAAAAGACTCTTCAAGCACCGCCAGCGCCTGGGCGGAAAGCGCAGGCGCCGTCCAAAGCGCACAACCGAAGAGAACGGCCGCCGCCATACGGAAGCGCGGCATCCGCACCTTTTCCCGCCAACGATAAATTGTGTCTCGCATTCCCGTGGTTTTGCACAAATTGCAAATTTCCACAAAAAAACAATAAGATTCCCGTACAGCCCGCTAAAAATTTGGATATGCCGCCGTATCCCGGAACTGTCATAAAAAAAAGGGACGGCCAAGCGTCCCTTTTCCCCATTTTTCACGCGCTCCACGCGACGGTTGCCGATTAACGGGCAATGATCAATTTCCGTACGGCGGAGCCGGCTTTCAGGTAATAAACACCTTCGGCCAATGCGGCGGTGCTGATGTGCGCGGTCTCACCTTTGGAGGCAGCGGTGCGCAGCACTAAACGACCGGTGGCATCGTACACTAAAATAGTGGCATTTTCGGAAAATCCCTTTACATTCAGCACATCTGCTACAGGATTAGGATACACTTCCAGATTATTTTCCTTTGCATCCGTTATGCCGTCAGCAGAGGGAACCATGAACAGACCGGTGACTTCCGTACCCGGAATCCCGCCGACAAACCCGACCTTTTTCGCTTCACCGGTGGCGGGGTTCACACAGTACATGTATTCTCTGTTTTCACTAGCGCATTGTGCCCAGAAAAGTTCACCCGTATTATAGTCAAAGGCCATGCTTTGCACATAATTAGCACTAATACCGGTGCTGCCAATAAAGGTGGTTGCCCCATTGTTCAGGTTCACTTTCACCAAATCACCCGTACGAAAAACAATACCGTAAGCCTCTCCATCCTTGTCTATAGCAAAGGTCTGCAAGGTATCGGTCATGGTGCCCATGACGGTGTAATGCTCCGGATCGGACAAATCCACGCGATAGAGTTTATAGTCACCTGCCACAAAATACATTTTCATATCCACCGGATTATATGACATGGATTTCACGTTTCTGCTGAGCATATCGGAAGACATCTGTATCGTCACCCTACCGGAAATGGTATGGGTATTGGGATCCAATTGGGCGCGAATCAAATTCCGTGTTTCACCGGAGGTGATATACCACACATAGCCCTCCGCATAGGTGGAGGCAAAATTCTCATCCACTTCCTCGGAAGCGGCGCTCACATGCTCCAGGTCATCCATGGTAAAGCTAATGAACTTTCCTATCCAGGAGGGAGAGGGGGAAATGTGCGTTGATGCTGCAAAACCATACCATTGGGCGGTCGATTGCGGGGTATATTCCATCGGGTTGATTTTGCCTGTCACGGATATGTTCTTTATGCTTGCACCTTCGCCTGAACCGCCAAATTCATCGTTGCGCCACACAAAGACAAGCTTGCAATTGCGGTCAGGGTTCGGATTGGCTAAGGTGACAGTCAGCCGACCGTTCACCTTGGTCAGTTTGGTGTTGTGCAGGTTGGCTGAATTACCGAAATGCAGCATATAAGGGAGATCGTAATCGCTTGAAGAACCTAACCAGCTGATATTTGTGGAGGAAATGTCTACACTTGCATTCCAGTTTTCATCGGTTGGCACAAAAAAAACAGCCAGATAATCGTAATTTCCGTTGCTCAACCCTTCACCGTTCAGATGACAATCAAAACTTACCGTAATACTGTCGTAATATTTTGTTTTGAGCGTCCGTTCCGCTAACACGGTAGTCATTTTTCCACTAGGGTTGTATCCGTTGGTGAAAAGCATGCCCTCACCGATATGCCATGCGGCCAACCCGTCATCCAATATGTTTTTCAGTACCCAATTGCCATTTTCCGTACTGCTGGTGAAATCACAGCTGTAAGGGAGAGCGGCGGCAGCATAGTTGGGAGTGTAGCTTAAGCGGACATTGGCGCGGCTAGTCCCCAACGTTTTGCTGCCACTGTAGCTGTCCAAACTGCTGATGTCGGGATTATGCGTGTCATTGTAGAAAGAGAACCGCATACTGTTGGCGGTATTATGGGTGCGGAACCTGTGGCAAAAATCATCAGAGACACTGCCCGTGTTGTCGTCTACGGCAATCATGATATTATCACCGGTATAGGTGAAGCCTTGGCTCAAGTCAATGGTTATCCAGCCGGAGGCAGAAGCGGACAGGGTACCGCTATACACCTGGTCGCTGGAAGTGGGCGTAATGTAGTCGGTATCAAAGCTGAAACTGGTTTTAGTGGTGTTTTTCATATAGATTACCACATTGCGGCTCATATTGGTGGTGGCGTTTTTCGTACGCACATAGTAGAAAGAAAGGCTTTTGATGGTGGCGCCGTTAGGGATGTTCAGCTCGGATCCGAGATAGAGGTTTTCCACCAAAGAATACTTATATACCATGTTCATCGGTGTAGTCACATTGGAATCCGTGCCGCCGCCCACAGCTGCGGGGTTGTTCAGGCAGCCCGTATAGCTTATACGGATGTTGGCGCGGGTAGTGCCGGTTGTTTTGTAGCCTGTGTAACTTGACAAACTGTCAACATTGGGATTATCGTCATTGTTATAAAAAGAAAACCTGCTTTGGAAAGTGGTGGTGTGCGAACGGAAAAGGAATGCGTTTCCGCTTATGCTGCCGGTATTGTCATCAATGGCTACCATAAGGTTGCCGCCCGTATACACAAAGGGTGTTGCCAGCTGCAATGTGATCCAGCCAGAGGCGGTGGCAGAGAACTTGCCGCTATACACTTTCTCGCAAGCCAGGGGAGTAAGGTAGTCCGATGATCCATTGAAAACGCTTTTTTCCGTGTTTTTCAGATAAACTTCCACATCGTGGTCGAAGGATCCTGTGGCTTGGGAATGCCGCACATGGTAGAAGGAGAGGCTGGTGATGACCGTGCCGACGGGAATGTTCAGTTCAGAGGCCAGATAAAGCTGCTCAACGAGCGAATACTTATACAAGGTGTTGATAGGGACTGTGACTATAGAGTCGGTTCCCGTACCGATAGTGACG
>DBVK01000145.1:0-2626 GCA_002308135.1 Bacteroidales bacterium UBA1266 | reverse complement strand
CCGCCGTTCCTATACCGGCAAAAGCCGCCAGCAGGCATACAAAAAAGGCTTTTTTCATCATACTGTTTGTTTTTTAATGTTATTGTATTGTTTTACACATATTTTTATATATTATCATCCCAACTTTCCTCCATAAACAACAAAACCTGCAAAAGTACTCATATTTTCTTTTGTTTTTTATAATCCCCCTACAAATAAAAAAAATCCGTTCCAGCGGATTACGTATCCGGATTTTGTGGAAATTTGCACGCCGTATAAAACGGCTTCATCAAGCGGCAGTGAACAAGCACTCATGGATTTGACATTTTTAGGCACAGGAACCTCCCAAGGCGTACCGGTTATCGCCTGCCATTGCGCCACCTGCTCTTCGGACGACTCCCGCGACAAACGGCTGCGCTCCGCCCTGCTGGTCGAACATGCCGGCAAACGCTTTGTCATTGACACCGGTCCGGACTTCCGGCAGCAGATGCTGCGGGAGCATGTGGAGCATCTGGATTTTGTGCTGCTGACCCATGAGCATAAGGACCATCTGGCCGGTATGGACGACATCCGCTCCTTTAACTTCGCCCAGCACATGTCCATGCATATTTATGCCAACCAACGCACTTGCAAGGCTGTCCGCAACGAATTCGCCTACGCCTTTAAGCATCACAAATACCCGGGCGTTCCCCAGCTTTCGCTGTACGAAGTCGGGGACGAAGCCTTTGAGGAGCAGGGTATCCGCATATTACCTGTCCAAGTGCTGCACATGGAGCTGCCGGTGCTGGGCTACCGCATCGCCGACATGGCCTACATCACTGACGCCAGCTATATCAGTGACAAAGAACTGGCCAAGCTCCAACACCTGAAAGTGCTGGTGCTGGACGTGCTGCGCAAGGAAAAGCACTATTCCCATTTCTGCCTGGAGGAAGGGCTCGCCCTGGTGGAAAAGCTGCGTCCGGAACGCACCTATTTCACCCACATTGCGCACAGCATGGGCCGCTATGCCGAAGTGGAACCCACCCTGCCGCCCAACGTGCACCTGGCTTATGACAGGCTCAAGGTGCACATTGAAGATGAAAAAAAACAATCAACCTGATATGAGCATGAAGCGTTTAATTATTGCCGCCGCAGCGGTTTTATTTGGAATGACTGTTTTCGGACAGTCCCACTCCGCTTACGTCAATACCTTTATCGGAACCAACGGCATGGGGCACACCTTTCCGGGTGCCTGCTATCCTTACGGAGCCATACAGCTGAGCCCGGACACCGACACCATTCCCCACAACATCAAGGGGGTGTACCAGCCCAGAGCGTACGAATACTGCACAGGCTACCAATACCGGGACAGCAGCATTGTCGGTTTCAGCCACACGCATTTCAGCGGTACCGGCCATTCCGATTTGGGGGATTTCCTGATCATGCCGTTCACGGGTAAAGTGCAGCTGAATCCGGGCACCGCCTCCCATCCGGACGGGGGCTATCGCCAACGCTACCGCCACTCCACCGAAACGAGCCGTCCGGGATACTACGCCGTCACCTTGGATGACGACCGCATCCGCTGCGAACTGACCGCCTCCCCGCACGTGGGCGCGCACCGTTATGTGTTCATGCCGGGCGACACCCAGAAAATCATTCTCGACCTCCACCACGCCATATACAATTACGAAGGGAAAGTGCTGTGGGCTCAGGTTAATGTGCTGGAAGACGGCAGGCTGCTGCAAGGCTACCGTATCACCAGCGGCTGGGNNTGGGCCCGCACCAACTACACCTATTTCGCCATACGTTTCAACAAGCCTATTGTGCGCTATGGCTGCAAGGATTTCGGACGCACAGACTACAAAGGCTTCTGGAAACGCTTTGACGTGAACCGCAATTTTCCGGAAATGGGCGGACGCGAACTGGTGAGCTGGTTTGAATTCGCAGCGGAAGGCGGAGACACCTTGGAGCTATACCTCGGCATTTCCGCCGTCAGCATGCAAGGCGCCGTAAACAACCTGGAAACGGAGACCGCCGCTTTCCGCCATCCTTCCAAAAGCAAGCTGTATGCGCATTCTTTGTTTGACGCTTTAAGAAAACAGGCCGAAGACGAGTGGGAGAAACGTTTGTCCCTAGCCTTGCTTAAAGGTAGCGAAGACGCCAAGGCCATGTTTTACACCTCACTGTACCATGTGATGATCAACCCTTCGGTGTATCAGGATGTGGACGGGAAATACCGGGGCATTGACCATGAGACCCATCAGGCGGATGGCTTCACCAATTACACCATTTTTTCCGTCTGGGACACCTACCGCGCCCTGCACCCGCTGCTGACCTTGCTGGATCCGGCATTGGCCAAGGACATTGTCGCTTCATTTCTGGCACACTACCGCCAAAGCCCGCACGGCATGCTGCCGGTGTGGAGCCACATGGGAAGCGAGAACTGGTGCATGATTGGCTACCACGGGGTTTCCGTTGTGGCGGACGCATTGGAGAAAGGCCTGCTGAAAGGCAAGGAAGCGCAAGCGGTGGAGGCCATGCTTTCCTCCTCCAATATCGCCTATTATGATTTCACCGATGTGTACAAAAAGCTCGGCTATGTCCCTGTGGACAAAAGCGCGAACGGCGTTTCCGTCACCCTGGAGAACGCCTACGAGGACTGGACGGT
>DBVK01000003.1:3335-11704 GCA_002308135.1 Bacteroidales bacterium UBA1266 | reverse complement strand
CCTTCCGGACTGTATTTGGCGGACGGGTTGGTGATGACTTCGATTTTCTCAATGTTTTCGGCCGGCATCTGCTCCAGGATCTGCCCCTGGTTGTCGGCGGTCAGGCCGGAAGGCTTGCCGTCTATCCAAATGGTGACGTTGCTGTTGCCCCGCAGCGAAATGCTGCCCTCGTTATCCACCTCCACCGAGGGGATGGTTTCCAACAGTTCGCTGACCGAACTGCCGGCAGCGGTCAGGGTCTGGTCCACGTTGAACACCTTTTTGTCCACCTCTAACGACATCTGGGCGCGCTGCGTCACCACCTTGAGCCCCTTCAGACGATGGGAGGAGGATGACAGCTGCAGTGTCTGCAGATTGGCCTCCGGCTTTTGGGAGGAAACCGTGAAAGCCTTTTTCAACGAATCGTATCCCGTATAGGTAAGCAGCACATAATAGCTGCCCGCTGACAGACCGGTGATGCGGAAAGCGCCCTTGTCGTCACTGACGGCACCCTTCACCATGGTCCGGCGCTGGTTGTCGTACACCCGTACGGTGACATATTCCATGGGTTGCGCACTGGTCTTGTCCTTAACCGTTCCACGCACAATGCAGTTGTTCTGGGAAAACAATCCGGACGGATAAAGCAAAAGAAAAACAACCGATATCCACCACGCTCTTTTCATAGTACTTCTTTTAAAACAGAAAAATTTTTACAATTATCATGCTAAAAAAAAAACCGGCCCGCCTCACTGCAGTCGCATCCGAAGCGGGGACGGCATGCTGGCATACCGGGGTTAGCTTACGCGTTTTTCAGAATTTTGTCGATGTTGTTCAAATCCGCCGCATATTTGGGGTTGGTAGCCTGCTGGTTCTCCACCGCCCTGCAGGCGTGCAACACCGTGGCATGGTCCTTGTCACCGGAGCGGGCGCCGATTTGCGCCAGCGAAAGGTTGGTGTACTTTTTCGCAAAATACATGGACAGATGGCGCACCTGTACGATCTCGCCCTTTCGTGATTTTGAAAGCATCTGATATACAGGTATATTAAAATAATCACACACCACTTTCTGTATGTAATCAATGGAGATTTCGTGAATGGTGTTCTGTACAAATTTGTCGATCATCTGCTTGGCCAATTCCACCGTAATGGTTTTACGGTTGAGGGAGGACTGCGCCAGAATGGAAATCAGCGCACCCTCAATCTCACGCACATTGGTCACGATGCGGTAGGCGAGGTAATCCACCACCTCCTCATCGATATCGGTAATGCCGCTGTTAGCCAGCTTGCTCTTGATAATGCGAACCCGGGTTTCCTTGTCGGGAATCTGCAAATCGGCGGAAAGCCCCCATTTGAAACGGGAAAGCAGGCGCTGCTCGAAGCCGGCCAGGGACGAAGGCGACTTGTCGGAGGTGATGACCATCTGACGGTTCTCCCGCTGAAAGAAATTGAAGATATGGAAGAAAATCTCCTGGGTCTTCTCTTTTTTGGCAAGAAACTGCACGTCATCAATAATCAGCACGTCCAGCATCTGGTAAAAATGGATGAAATCGTTGATGGTCTGCGTTTTCACCGCCTCCAGATACTGTTGCAGAAAGGTCTCCGCATCCACGTAAAGCACGGTTTTCTCCGGGAAATTGGCTTTGATTTCCAAACCTATGGCATGCGCCAGATGGGTCTTTCCCAGTCCCACCTCCGAATGGATAAACAAAGGGTTGAAGGAGGTTTTCCCCGGATTTTTCGCCACTGCGAAACCGGCAGCCCTGGCCAGACGGTTGCATTCGCCTTCAATGAAATTCTCGAAATTCAGTTGGCTGTTCAGCTGGGAATTGATATTGATGGATTTCAGACCGGGTATCACAAACGGATTGACAATCCGTCGGCCTTGCTGTTCATCATCCGTGGCGGAAGAGATAGGCGGCATGGCGGGCTGGTTGTTGCACGCATCGTTGGAGGAGTGGGGAAGCGTCAGCGTTTTCTTGTCTTTTCCGGATTTGCCGTCCTGCATAACCACACTGTAGGCCAGTTTGCCGTCCGGGCCCATCACGTGGCGCACGGCGGTTTTCAGCACCTGCCAGAAATTGTTCTCAATAAACTCATAATAGAACATGGATGGCACTTGTATGGTCAGTTCCTGCTGTTTCAGCGAAACAGGCACGACAGGCTGAAACCATGTTTCAAAATGTTCCGGACTGAGGTTCGATTGGATTATCTTCAAACACTCGTTCCAAATCGTCTGATAATTATTCTTTTCCTCCAACATTATAACCCTTCCTATACTTTTTCCTTTCGGGGTGTTTCTATCTTGTTTTTTTCACAAATTACTGATTAAGAAATCGTTATTTCTAAGATTCCGAACTCATCATACGTTTGCAAAAATAACATAAAAAAGTGAATAAAAAAGTGAAAATGGGTGTTTTTTGAAAGATTTTTTTACTATAAAAATGTATTTTTCAACAAGTAATTGTGAATAAATAAACTAGAAGGAAACGCTTGTTTAGCAAATATTTATACAATACAACACTGTAAATGACCAACATTTGCAACGGTTTGCAAAAGGTTTGCGCTCATTTCCGTTTGAAGAACTGAAGGGAAAGCGGCACAAGGCGCTCTTCCGAGCCCACCTCCATCCTTAATTCCAGACGGACTTCCGGCTGCCGTTCAAAAAGAAGGGCATTGAAACGCACCTCCAGAAAAACCTCCTCACCCGGCTGCATCAGCTTTTTCCCCACCCCAGCGGAAACCATGGTGTCCGAAGCGTGCAACTCCACGCGCATAGGGAAAGAGGCGGTGTTTTTCAATGGGATACGGTACACATAACGGTCCGTTCCCGGCTTTTCCTCCAACACAAAGGAGGTAGCCGGCAAACGATAAAGAGTGTCGGTACGGACGGAAACCGCCGGCTCGGAATGGTAACCCGTGATTTGAATCCGTCGCTCCAAAGCCGCCGCTATACTGTACACCGAATTGCGCTTGTCGTTGGGATTGGAGCTCACATATGGCCGGGACTGGCGTTCGCCCCTGGGATCCCATTGGAAACGCAAGGCCCCGGACTGCAGGTAGGGCTGGAAACATCCCTTGTCGTATAGGCGCAGGCTGTTCCACAAGCTGTGGATGCGCCTGGAGGACAAATGCCAATTGTAGGCTTCCGTGTGCAGGGGGCTGGCATGCCCCGCCACATGCAGCGTCACCCGGCTGCCGCTTTCCAAATCCTCCTTCAAATACATAAAAAAGCTATGCAGGCGGTGGTTTCCCTGGGAAAGCGAATCCTCAAAAAAACGCCTTATCAGACGCCGCGCCTCCCGGGCTTCCGATTCCGGCAAACCCTCCGAAAACGCCTGTTCGTATTGGGATTGCAACGCAAGGTACATAAGCAGGGTTGACGTATAATCCCATTCCGTGGTATCCGCTGTCGTGCGGGGATCGGGTTCGTCATTATGGAAATACAGCGTCAGAGGGAGCATGGAAGCCGCCTTTCGTGAAGCATTGGTGGAAACCGCCCTGACGGGCGCCCCCCACAAAGTGTCCGTATGCACCGTAAGCTGCACCGTCTGACGTTCGAAACGATACAAATCATTGCAGCAGAGCGCATCGGACAAAGCCTTGGCGGAACGGCGGNNACCAGCCTGTATTCTCTGTCGGGCCGCATACATAATAAACATCATTGGCCGGGGAATTGACAGGATATCCCACGTTCTGTGGAGGCCCTTGCCACTGCCCCAAGCTTCCCTCTATCCGGAACACATCGAAACCGCCCATGCCCGGATGCCAATCCGAACTGAAATACAGCTGCCGGCTATCCTTATGGTAATAGGGCGTCATTTCGTTGCCCGGGCTGTTCACCACAGATCCCAGGTTCACCACCGAACGGAAGGCTCCGTCCTCTTCCGCTACCGCATACCAGATGTCAGTCCCTCCGTAACCGCCGCTACGGTTAGACACAAAGTACAAAACCTCCACCCCATCTATATCTGTTACAAACGGTTGGGTATTGGATGTTTTCGGAAGGTTCACCGGAGAAGGCAGGGGATAGGGTTTACACCAACGGCCTTCGCGGAAATCCGAAACCCAAATCGAAGCGCCTTCTTCCACAGATGCTGTCACTTTACTCCGTGTCAAGTACATACGGGTGTGCGAGGGATTGAAACACACATTGGCGTTATGGTATTGGGCATTGCCAGCCGGCAACCGCAGCGGCTCCACAGCTTTGCCCCCTTGCTTGCGCAAGCGGCTTTGGTAGATACGCGCCGCGTAATAGCCTTCAACAAGCGCCTTGGTCCCGTCTTGGGTTATCGGATACAATCTGCTGAAATACAAAATACTGTCTCCGTAAATACGAGGGTTGAACTCCGAATATGGGGAATTGATTCCGGAAGGGAAGGCGCGCACCTCCACCGTCTGCGGCTGCTGCAACTGCTCTTCCGCCCATACGCAGGCTTTCACTTCCTCCCGGGCCCAACGCACCAGAAAAGCGGTGTCCCGCACACTGCCGCTATAGGACAGGTAACGCCGGAACATGCTTCCGGCCAGCGCGTACTCCGCCCGGTTCTTGCAGGATTGCGCCCAATAGAACAAAGCATCCGGATAATGCAGGGAATCCTGCTTCCACACCCGCTCGTACATCTGCTCCGCCATACGGTAATCGTACAGACGGCGCAGGCAGTGGGCATAGCGCCAGCAGACATCGGTCTCCCCTTCGGGATGTCCGGAAAGGTACTCCTCGTAACAAGCCACCGCCGACGCCCAGTCCAGCTTACGCTCCCATTGTCCGGCCTGCTCCAGAAGGGCTTCAGGCATTTGGGCGAAAACACCGCCCCACGGGAAAAGGAAGACAAGGCAGACAGGAAAAAGGAAACGTTTCATTAAAAGACAGGACAAGGTATTTTGTGGTAGCGGATCATACGCGGCCGCTTATAAATATATTGTAAATTCACTTCCACCCCTCCCCTTCCGTGCGAAGCCGTTGACAGAGAGGACACATTGAAATCGTAGCTGACCAGCAGCTGCACCGACTTCCACTCCCCTCCCATCACCACAAACAAGGCATCCCCCAGACGGTAGTCGATACCGGCCAGCATACTGATGTTTTCCCTGTTACGGAAAACCTGTAAGGCATAAGCCCCCAACAGTCCCGCCATCACCTCGCTGTACACGTCCTGACGGCTGATGTACAGCGAAGGCTGGACGTAGGTATAGGCATCAAAGGGCACTTTCACTTGAAACAAGGTGTTGTAGCGTACCGGCAGGGTGATGGAAGCGTCCTTCAGCAGGGATTGCGGGGGATGGTTGAGGTGAAGCGCGCTCAAACCGGCATAGTACTGCACCCCGTTACGCATTTCGTAAAACCATTGCAAACCCGCCCCCACATCGGCATAGCCGAAACTGCTGGAAGCATACTGTTCCTGAGAGGGGTTGCCGGGATCGTATTTTCCTTCCAGGTATTGGTCATCGTGCATGAATTCGTCCGGATGCAGGCGTTTCTGCGCATAGCCCATCACCAGCCCCAAAGAGAGGAAATGGTTGTTCCTGCGGTTAAGCCCTTTGGCATAGGACAGATAGAGGTTGGGCTGCACGGTAAGGAATTTGGCGTCACCTGCCTGGTCCAGGTCCGCGGAAACGCCCAGGCTGAACACATCCTGCTGCACGCGCCGCTTCCACACCGGCGCATCCGCCCAAAAACCGGTTGTCATGTAGGGAACCGTCACCGAGAGCCATTGGCTGCGCGCATAGCTTCCGCATCGGAACTCGCCGTTATAGAAGCCTGTAGCCGCCGGATTCACCGCAATAGGGTTCATCCAATAGAGGGAATGGTGCAAATCCTGCGCCTGCGCAGAAAGCGCACTGCCTATGCACAACACGCACGCCAACCTTAACCATCGGAAAGAAGCCATTTTTCGCGAATCTGTAAATGCAAAAATAGCTAAAATAACAATTGAAGGCGCAAATGCAGGTAAAAAACTGCCTTTCTCCGCTTACGGACGCACTATTTTCAAAGTGCACGCCGAAGCGTCCTTCCCATAAACGCTCAGCAGGTAAATTCCGGAAGCCCACGCCTCCGTCTGTATACGCATCTCGGGAGACAGGCGCTCCGTCACATACAGCACACGGCCGCTCACATCGCGCACCACCACCTTTTCCGCCAGCGGAAACACGGCTTCGTCAAACGCAAGCGTCAGCTCCGACACCACCGGATTCGGAAACACCCGCAATCCCTGGCGCAAGCCGGGCTCCGTCACACGCTCGTTATCCAGCAGGTGGAGTATGCGTATGCTGTCACAGCCGTTTGCCGCCACATACACCCTGCGGTAATCGCCCCTTTGGGTGTACACGGAATCCTCCCAGGTATAGGAAGGCCGCGCAGGGCTGATAAAAGCCGTCTCCTCCACCTTGACGGCAGGCCGCACATACAAATGCAGCATGAACAAAGTGTCAGCGGACTCCCGGAAACAAAGGGTGTCTCCGGAGCTGAAAGTGGTGACCGTAAACCCGTAACCGGCATATTTGCGGCCCTGGCATATCGTGTCGTAATGCTCCTTTTCCGCCGCATAAGCGCGGGAGAACTCATATATGCCCAAATCCACCACGCCGTGCTCGTCTTCCTTGAAAACACGCCGGTTACCCTCCATGTCCGTCACCGGCAGGCGCTTACTGTTGCTGCCCGCATCAATACAGGAAGAGGTGGGCTGCAGGTGAAAGTCGTCTTTGCCGGGGTCGGTGAAGAAAGGGTATCCGAGGTCCGTCCGGCTGCCTTCGTTAAGCGAGTCCAGCCACAGCAAATGACTCCCTTCGGAAGCGTAACCCTTGTTCTCTATACCGCAATAGGCGACCTCTATCGGGGAGTCCCCGTTACTCAACTGGTAGCTCGGGTATTGTTTCCAGCGGTTTCTCCAGAAAATGCAATTGAAAAAGCGGCAAGTGTCGTCAAAGGAGCCCACATAGGCTCCGCTTCCGTTTCCGCTAGCCCGGTTGGCGATGAAATTGCAGTTCACAAATTCCGCCACACCCCACGCGATGGCGCCGCCGCCGAATTTCGCCTGGTTATACGCGAACAGGGAATTGGACACGGTATTTCCCGTCGATTTGGAAACGGCCAACATGCCTCCGCCCCCATTGGCATTGGTGGCATCGCAATGCATTACCGTACAATGGGACATTGCCGCATGCGCCAGCGCCACACCGCCGCCGCCGCCGTATTTTCCGTTGACGGTGCAGTGTTCGATACGGCATTGGCTCAAACGGGAGCCGGATTCTGCCAGCACACCGCCGCCATTATCCCACACCCCGCTCACGCGCCCATGGGTGATTGTCAATCCGTCGGCAGAAGCATACTGTCCGTTCTCCGATGCGGAAAGCAGCAGGACCCGCTGCGTGTCCTGTCCGTCAAGCACCGTCGCATTGGCTTCCAGGTTCCGCTTGCCCAAATCGAAGTTCCCGGTCTCATTCCCTTGGAAACCGCCATACACACTCACATTAGGAGCCACCACAAAAGCGTTTTCCGAACGGCCGTCCCCCCGATAATGTCCAGCCTTCACCCACACCTGCAAAGGTTGGGTGGAAGCCCTGCTCACCGCCTGCGCGAGCTTGGAGGTGGCGTTTCCCCAAGAGGAACCGTCCCTGGTTCCAGAACCATTCTCACTCACATAAAGAATATGGCGGGCATCCGGACACAAAGGCTGTTCCATGGGAGCAATCCCTATCAGCGCCCTTTGCTCGTCCGTAAAATTACTGGTGCCGGGCTTGAGGGCGGCAATCGAGAAATATCCGTCCATGGAACCGCTCCATCCCCAATTGAAANNNCCGTCGCACACAAAGGCATGCCCTCCGGAAATGCGGGAGCTGCCGGCATACAGCACAGGCCTTCCCGCGTCCAGCTCCGCCTTTATCAGCCGCAACCAGGCATTGTCATCGGAATAGTCTGCCCGGGATACCCCAAGCACATCCGGAAATCCGAAATTCATCCGCAGGGCATATTCCGCCGAACGGATTTTGGAGCCGTTGGTTTTAGCGGAGCTCCCATCCACACCATAGTCCATTTCCACCGACACCCCGCAATGGTACATCAGCTCGGATACAGCCTGCACCTGTCCGATGCGGCTGTCGCAGTCATAGGTGTCGGCCATGGAATCATAGCGATAGTTCCCCCGTTCAAAATCAACAGAAAGGGTGCCGTACTTCGCATGCCTGTAGGTATACGCTCCCGCGCCCTGCGCAGGATAACGCCAATAGCGCATCAGCTGTGCCATGGCCGTGGCCACGCATCCGGTCAGGGTGTGTTTTTCCGCAGCGGTGTCGTAAGGGCAATAAAGATTGTAATGGTTGCACAACCTGTCCTTCAAATGGGTTCCGTCCTGTCCCCAACGGGTGGTGACCAGCGGCTGCACCGCCTGCATACC
>DBVK01000003.1:1660-3271 GCA_002308135.1 Bacteroidales bacterium UBA1266 | reverse complement strand
ACCGGGAATGCTGCGGCAAGCCCCAATCTGGACGCCATACTCCGACAGCCAGGCTGAAACAGGCGAAGGGATATGATCAGGGTCAAATCCGGACGAAAAGGAATAGGCCAGCACCGGTCGCACGGCATCTTCCGCCGACACCAGCACAAAACCGCCCTCTTCCATGCCAAAGGCATACCATAGCGGACGGGAAAGGCTGTCTTCCGCCACATACACCAGGTTCATCGCAGAAAAATCCTTCTTCCCCTGCCATTGGGAGGAGAGGAAATGGGAGCCTATCATCCGCGCTTTGGCGGTATCCACCGGATGGGCTTGCATATATGGAATGAAAAATAGGACAAACAGTACGGAAAAAACCTTGTTACTTTTCATCAGTATGTTCAATATCAATTTTTTTAGAAAAACAAAAAAACGGGGGCAAATATCGTCAAAAAAACGACACGCCGCGACTGGAACTATCGGAAATTTGCGTACTTTTGCACCGCTTTCCGCCACGGCTGAAACCTTTACAAATTGAGAAAACATAAGCAGCTATCCTAATGGACAACAACTTTAAAATCCGCATTGACCAACTGATTGAAGATTTGGGAAAAATCAACGACCTGAATATCAAAGTCGACATACTGAACTATATGGAACAGCAATCCGCTTTCCTGCTCTGGCAATTGGAGGAGGAAAAACGCATAGACGAAAACCTGAACAACGTCTGAGTCCGCACTACCAACGGGTGGCCACCGTCACCGCCCTCCGGACACGATGCAGCTCCCCTTTCAAATTCCAGTATTCAAACACCAGCAGATACGCGCCCAAAGGGACACGTTGACCGCTGTCCGAGAGCCCGTCCCACACCCAAAGGCCTTCGGCGCCCAGCAGCTCCTGCCTGACCAGCTGGCATACAGGCAGGCCGTCCGCACGGTATATACAGACATTGCCCCTGTAGCCCGCCTCCGGCAGAACATAACGCACTTTCAGCACATCCGCATATCCGTCCCCGTCGGGGGAGAACACCCCGTTCTCCAGCTGCAGCACCTCCACACCGGAAAAACCACCCTCTGAAAAACAGGAATTCCGCAGCCCCGGGGTCGCATAGCCGCATTGGGAGGAAGCAGAGCGCCAATGGGAGGCCGCCGGTGTGGAAACATCCGGGTGGACACGCTCCAGACTGACACCTTCCGTGGAAACCAGCAGCGGATAATGCATCGCCGCGTCATAGGAGAAATCGTCCACCACCCTTGCCTTGTCCAGTAAAATCACCCGCCCTGCGCCTTGCGCATAGGAAGGGAAGGCATCCATGGCGATGCCCGCTTCCGACGGCGCGGCATAAAAACGCGTCACGGCCTCCACGCGCTTGCACAGAAAAACATAGGCGCCGGGGAAAAGCTGCCANNCCGCCGCCACCCGCTTCCCCGTATCCAGATGCCCGTCGCTTTTCAGGGAGGAAAGCCTCAAATATTTTAAATCCAGCACTTTATCTGACCGGTTGTATAGCTCCACAAAAGGGGAGCCTCCGGCATAGGGATGGGTCAGCAACTCGTTAATCACCAAATCCAAGGAATCCACGGCCTCCGCCCGCGCGAACCGCACAGCCTGGCCATCCGCTTCACCGCCCGT
>DBVK01000003.1:793-1632 GCA_002308135.1 Bacteroidales bacterium UBA1266 | reverse complement strand
GCCGGTACACCTCTCCGTAACGCATCCCCTCCCGCAAACGCAGACGAACGGACTTCCAATCGGGGAGCACCTCCACCACCGCCTCCGCCCCTATCCCCTCCAGCACGTAAGCCGAAAGCTCCTTCGCCGCCTCAGGATGCGCCTTTTGGGAGAAAAACACCCGAATATGCACCGAATCCTCATTCACCACCCGGCTCAAGGCCAAGGGCTGGGGCACAAGCGTCCGCTGCACGGAATTGGGCTGCCCCGGCGTACCGCCGCAGGCGCTCACCGAAGACCCCCAGTTCCCCTCCTCCTCGCAAGGATGCGCCAAATCAGCCATTTCCAGCGACCATCCGCCCGTTTGCCNNTCATCCTGCCACTCGTGACGGTAGGTGAAACCGAACACCACCCTGCCCTCCGCATCCAGCAGCGAAAGGCTTTGGGAAGTGTTGTTCAACGAAAGCGAGGACAGCGCGGCCACCCTCCCGTAAGGGGAAAGCGCAGCGGTGTCGGAGGCGGCCGCAAGCAGCAGGTAGGAGGCTGCGGGAAGACGAAGCCCCGGCAGGTTTTTCAGGCTCTTTCCGACAGCCAGCTTCCATCCGGACAGGGAAACCTCCCCCGCCGAAGCATTGTATAGCTCCACGTACTCCACCCCAGGCAAACCGGACGACGGCAAGGGGTTGTACATCACCTCACTGATTATCACATCCAAAACTCCCGCACTAAGCGTACGGCAAATAAACAAGAGGGAACACCCCATGGCAAAGCCAAGCGTTTTAACGCATTTCATTTTTTTCATTTTCATATTTTTAAGAGAGACGCGGCTGTCGGGCAGCCGCGTCCTGTATCACAGCCTT
>DBVK01000003.1:376-765 GCA_002308135.1 Bacteroidales bacterium UBA1266 | reverse complement strand
CCGCCACATGAATGACACGTTCGCAATACGTTGATTCATTCAATGCTGAAATAGCCTGCTGGGCCGCCTCCGCGTCTTCCATTTCCACAAACCCATAGCCTTTGCTGCGATGGGTCTCCTTGTCATGAATCAGATAGGCATTGCTTACATGTCCGTATGCCGAAAACAATTCCGAAAGTTCCGCCGGACGCATACGAATGGGTAGATTAGCCACAAATATAACCATAAGGAAAAAATTTAAAGAAGTTAGAGAATAGCATTATTTACATAAGCCTATATTTCGTTAGACATGCGTTTACAATAAGCCAATAAGTATGGAAGTGGTCGGTGGAAAAGCAGTACGGGTTACCGCCCAACCTATTGGAGCGAAAGACGGGGGTCGAACCCGC
>DBVK01000003.1:0-355 GCA_002308135.1 Bacteroidales bacterium UBA1266 | reverse complement strand
TCGTTCTACCACTGAACTACTTTCGCGACATGCAAAAGTACACAAATTACCGATACCTTTTCACGCTTTTTTCCCCGCTTTTTTTGTTTTTCTGTAAAAAAAAATGAAAAAATCACCTATCTAACTGTATATCAGAAGCAATTTTTTTTACTCTGCGCTCATGGCGGCCACCTTCGAAGACGGTGTTCAAAAAAGCGTCCACACAGGCAAAAGCATCGGTTTCGGAAATAAAGCGCGCCGGAAGGCTCAGCACATTCGCGTCGTTATGCTGACGGGCCAAAACAGCCAGGGCCGGATTCCAGCACAAGGCGGCACGCACTTTGGGGTACTTGTTGGCCACCATGCTGACACCGTT
>DBVK01000029.1:6718-7275 GCA_002308135.1 Bacteroidales bacterium UBA1266 | reverse complement strand
TCCGGATTGCCTGCCATGGCCTTCCACGGTTCCGCCTCCGTCAGGTACTTGTTTCCCAGACGGGCAAGGTTCATCAGTTCGGCCAGCGCTTCCCGGAAACGGTAATGCTCCAGGGAACGGCCGATACGCTCGGGGAAGCTTTGCAGCTCCTGCAAGGTCTGCTTCTCCAGCTCGCCCATGCGGAGCGCCGCCGGCACCTTGCCTTCGGCATATTTATGGGTCAGCACCATGGTCCTGTTGACGAAATTGCCGAAAATCGCAACCAGCTCACTGTTGTTCTTCAACTGGAAATCCTTCCAGGTGAAATCGTTGTCTTTTGTCTCCGGAGCGTTGCTGCACAACACGTAACGCAACACGTCCTGCTTTCCGGGGAAATCCTGGAGGTATTCGTGCAACCACACGGCCCAGTTCCGGGAAGTGGAGATTTTGTCGCCCTCCAAATTCAAAAACTCATTGGCAGGCACATTGGCGGGGAGGATGTAAGATCCGTCCGCCTTCAGCATGGCCGGGAAGATAATGCAATGGAAGACAATGTTGTCCTTTCCGATGAAATGCAC
>DBVK01000029.1:0-6688 GCA_002308135.1 Bacteroidales bacterium UBA1266 | reverse complement strand
ATATAGCCGATAGGCGCGTCAAACCACACATACAGCACCTTGCCGTCCGCACCCTCCAAGGGGATAGGCACCCCCCAGTTCAGATCGCGGGTGACGGCACGCGGCTGCAAACCGGCATCGATCCAGGATTTGCATTGGCCATACACATTGGATTTCCAATCCTCTTTGTGCTCTTCCAATATCCACTGCCGCAGCCAAGGCTCGTATTGGTCCAAGGGAAGGAACCAATGCCTGGTTTCCCTCAGCACTGGTGTGGCGCCGCTCAACGTGGACTTGGGATGAATCAGATCGGTCGCGTTCAGTGAAGTGCCGCAAGCTTCGCATTGGTCGCCATAGGCTTTGTCACTGCCGCAATGCGGACAGGTGCCGGTAATGTAACGGTCGGCCAGGAACTGCTGCGCCTCCTCGTCATAATACTGCATGGACGTCTTCTCCACAAACTGTCCGGCCTCGTACATTTTCCTGAAATAGGCGGAAGCCGTTTCCGCATGCACTTTTCCGGAAGTGCGGGAATAGATGTCGAAGGAAATGCCCAGCTCCCGGAAAGACTCCTTGATAATGTTATGGTAGCGGTCCACAATGTCTTGCGGGCGCACCCCCTCTTTGCGGGCTTTCAGTGTAATGGGAACCCCATGCTCATCGGAACCTCCGATAAAAAGCACGTCCTGCCCCATCGCCCGCAGGTAACGGACATAGATGTCCGCCGGCACATACACTCCGGCCAGATGGCCGATGTGCACAGGGCCGTTGGCATAAGGGAGGGCAGTGGTGACCGTATAGCGTTTGTATTGGGATTCTGTATACATGTTCTGTCTGTCTTACTTACTTATTTATTTATTTGACGGGAACCTCCACCTCTTCATAGGCTTCGATCTGGTCACCCACAACCACATCGTTGAAACTCTCTATATTCAGTCCGCATTCCAGACCGGCGGTCACCTCCTTGGCGTCGTCCTTGAAACGCTTCAGGGAACCCAAACGGCCTTTGTCGTGGATCACAATGCCGTCGCGGATAACGCGCACCTTGGAGGAACGCTGTATTTTTCCGTCCAGCACATAGCAGCCGGCGATAACGCCCACCTTGGAGATACGGAAAGTCTCCCTCACCTCCAGGTTGGCCACCACCTGCTCCTTCACCTCCGGCGCCTTCATGCCCGCAATGGCTGCCTTCAAATCGTCAATGGCGGAATAGATGACCGAATACACCCGGATATCCACCTGCTCCTGTTCGGCCAGCTTCTTCGCTCCGCCGGACGGGCGCACCTGGAAGGCAATGATAATGGCATTGGAGGCGGAGGCAAGCAGCACATCCGATTCCGTAACCTGTCCCACCGACTTGTGGATGACATTGACCTGCACATCCTCTGTCGAGAGTTTCAGGATTTCATCCGACAAGGCTTCAATGGAACCGTCCACGTCACCTTTGACCACCACATTCAGCTCCTTGAAGTCGCCCACCGCAATACGGCGGCCAAGCTCATCCAAAGTGATGTGTTTCAAGGTGCGCAGACCCTGTTCGCGCAGCAGCTGGGAACGCTTGTTCACCACGGTGCGGGCTTCCTTGTCCGTCTTATAGGTGCGGAAGGAGTCTCCGGCCTGGGGGGCGCTGTTCAATCCGAGAAGCAGCACCGGCACGGAAGGACCGGCCTCTTTCACCAGCTGGTTTTTCTCGTTGTACATGGCCCGTATTTTACCGTAGCTGGTTCCGGCCGCCAGAATGTCACCCGTATGCAGCGTACCGTTCGGCACCAATATTTTAGCCACATAGCCGCGGCCTTTGTCCAAAGAGGACTCTATAACCGTTCCGGTAGGCTCGGCCTTGGGATTGGCTTTCAAATCCAGCATTTCCGCCTCTATCAGCACCTTCTCAAGCAGAAGGTCCACATTGGTGCCTTTTTTGGCGGAAATGTCCTGGCTCTGCACTTTTCCACCCCATTCCTCCACCAAAATATTCATATTGGCCAAAGCGGCGCGGATTTTTTCCGGATCCGCACCCGGCTTGTCTATCTTATTAATGGCGAAAATCATAGGCACACCGGCAGCCTGGGCGTGGTTAATGGCCTCTATGGTCTGCGGCATGATCTGGTCGTCAGCGGCAATCACAATGATAACAATGTCCGTGATACTGGCCCCACGGGCACGCATAGCGGTAAAAGCCTCGTGACCGGGCGTGTCCAGGAAGGTGATGGACTTGTCTCCCACCTTCACCTCGTAGGCGCCGATGTGCTGGGTGATACCACCCGCTTCGCCTTGGATCACGTTGGTGTTACGTATGTAGTCCAACAAAGAGGTCTTTCCGTGGTCCACATGACCCATCACCGTGATAATGGGAGCGCGGGGCTCCAAATCCTCCTCGTTTTCCTCCACTTTCTCCGTCTCTTCCTCCAAACCCACGAACTGCACGGTATAGCCGTAATTATCCGCCAACAGCGAAATGGTCTCGGCCGACAGCCGCTGGTTGATGGCAACAGCCAGTCCCAGACTCATACACACGGAGATAATATCGGTGACCGGACGGTTCATCATGATGGCCAATTCGTTGGCAGTGATGAACTCTGTCACTTTCAGCACACTCTTTTCCTGCTCGTTGCGCTCCATCTCCTCCATCATTTCCTGCTGGATGTGGACACGCTTCTCCTTACGGTGCTTGGAAGCCTGGCTTTTCTTCACAGGCGCCATGCCGGAATAGGTTTTGCGGATTTGTTCCGTAATGTCCTCTTCCGTGAAATCCACCTTGTATTTTCCGGATTTTTTCTCCTTGGACTTGCTTTTGGAGGATTTGTCCTTATCGTCGAAAGAAGAGGATTTGTCACTGCCGGCATACACCGATTTGATGCGTTTGCGCTTTTTCTTGCCGCCTTCGCTGTCCGAACCTGCCTCCGCGGATTCGCGCTTGGGTTTGTCCGCATCCAGATCAATGTGGCTGATTACCTTGGGACCCGCCAAATGCGTATATTCCGTTTTGAGGAAATTGTCCGGCTTGGCCGTTTCCGAAGCGGACTCGGCTGCGGTCTGCTCTTTCTGGCGCTTCTGCTCGTTCCGCTTCTGCTCCTTCTCCTTGCGACGCTCCTCCTTGCTTTTCGGCTTGGGTTTGGTGTTCTGGTTCAGTTCATCCAAATTGATTTTGCCTATGGTCTTCAAGGCCGGTTTGGCCACATTGCGTGCGAGGGAGAACAGCTCCACCTTCGATTCCTCTTCCGGAGCGGCGGTTTCAGCTGTCTGTTCGGGCTCGGCAGGGGTTTGCCGGGTTTCCGTCCCGGTTTCCGCATGCTCCACGGGAGTGGTTTCCACGGGAGCCTCCACGGCGTTCTCCTCCACCGGAGGCGTCGGGGGTGTTTCCACCACAACGGGTTCTTCCGCTTTCAACTCCACAACTTCCGCTGCCGCCTCCTCCTTGGGTGCAGCCTCTTCCGCGGGAAGCACGGCCGCCTTCTTGCTTGTCCTGCCGCGTTTGGGTTTTTCATCCCCCAAATCTATTTTGGCCACCACCTTGGGTTTGGCCAGCTTGGTTTTGACAACCATAGGGGGCTCCTCCTTGGGCCGGCCGAGGCCGGTATCCTTGATAAACACCTCACCGGAGGAGATGGGTTCCACTTCCCTTTCCTTTTTCTTCAGTACCGCGCTCTCTTCTTCGGAAGCTTCGTTCTTGAACGAACCGAACCCTAATTCGGATGACTTCTCTTTGATATCCTTCTCCTGCTGATACTCGGCGATCAGCAAGGCATACCATTCCTCTGTGAGCTTGGTGTTGGGCTCGTCTTTGATCTCGTAGCCCTTCTTGGAAAGAAAACTCACTATGGTAGCAGTGGAAACGTTAAATTCCGATGCTGCTTTCCCTAATCTCGGTATTTTTATTTTTTCTGCCATGCTTCCTTATACTTTAATTAACACTCCTTGAACTTGACGGATGACGCTGCGTGCCTATTCGAACTCCGCTTTCAGAATCCTCAGCACCTCGTCAATCGTCTCCTCTTCCAGTTCGGTACTGTGCAACAGCACATCACGGCTCATCTGCAAAACGTTCTTCGCCGTATTGCAGCCTATTTTCTTCAATTCATTCAGAATCCATTCGTCAATCTCGTCCTTGAACTCGCTCAGTTCCACATCCTCATCGTCTTCCGTGCCCTCACGGATGATTTCAATGTCATATCCTGTCAGCTTATTGGCCAGCTTGATATTGCATCCGTTACGGCCAATGGCGAACGAAACCTGGTCTTTGGGCAGAATGGTTTTCGCCGTCTTCTCGTCCTCGTTGATTTCTATACTGCTGATTTTTGCAGGGTTTAACGCACGCTGTATGTACAAAGCAGGATTGCTGGTATAGTTGATCACATCCAGGTTCTCATTCCGCAGCTCATGCACAATCCCATGGATACGGGATCCTTTCATGCCTATGCAGGAACCTACAGGGTCAATGCGGTCGTCGTAGGTCTCAACGGCGATTTTAGCCCGCTCGCCCGGCACACGGACAATGTTGCGTATGGTGATCAGCCCGTCGTAGATTTCCGGAATCTCTTCTTCCATCAGACGTTCCAAAAACATAGGAGAGGTACGGGAAGCCGTTATGACTGTAGCGTTGGCTCCCATGGTCACTTTCAGCACCACGGCACGGATGGAATCCCCTTTCTTATAGAAATCGCCAGGAATCTGCTCCGTCTTCGGCAACACCAGCTCTATACCGTCCTCGTCCAGTATCAGTATCTCTTTTTTCCAGGCCTGGTGAACCGTACCGGAGACTATCTCGCCAATGCGCTTGTTGTATTTCTGGTAGACAACCTCCTTCTCGTATTCCATGATTTTACCGGCCAGGTTCTGCCGCAGTGAAAGGATGTCCCTTCTGCCGAAATCCTCCAGGCTGATTTTTTCGCACAATTCCTCGCCCACTTCAAAATCCGGTTCAATCTTGACCGCATCCGAAAGCGCAATCTGGGTGCTGGGGTCCTCCACCTCACCGTCCTCTACGATTTCCAGCCAGCGTTGGAACTCCACATCCCCTTTGTCCACATTCACAATGACACTCACATTCGCATTGGCCCCATATTTCCGGAGCAGCATATGCTTGAAAATGTCTTCCAGAATATGCATCAGGGTTTCCCTTTCAATATTCTTGAATTTCTTGAATTCGGAAAAAGTCTCTATTAAATTGATGTCCTCTTTCATTTTATATGTGTTTGTTATATATTTTCATTAAAATGTCACTTCCACCCGGGCTTCCTTCACCTCAGCCATGGCTATCTCCCGCACGACGGGCGGCTGCTTTTTTGTCCCCGGAATCTCCAAACGCAGCTGCTGTTCCGTGGCATCCAACAGCACGCCTGTCTCCTTTTCCCCGTCAATCCGTTTGACCAATAATGTTTTGCCTATGGCATTGCGGTATTGGCGGAACAGCTTCAGCGGCTGCCCCACGCCAAAAGAGGAAACATTCAATGCGAAATCGCATCGGTCCCTGTCCAAATGACGCTCCACATACTTGCTCACGGCTATGCAGTCGTCCACATTCACCCCGTGGTCACCGTCCATGAAAACGTAAATGGTGTTGTCCGGCTTGACCTTGACTTCCGTCACGAACAAGTCCCCCCTTTCCTGCAGGGCCTCTTCCGTCAGTCGGGCGATCAGCTCTTTTTGTATATTCATACCCACTTGTGTTTTTTATAAAAAAAGAAGGAGCAAATGCCTCCTTCTTCCCTCTTCTTAGTAAATTAGTTGCTCAAGCAGGATTCGAACCTACACAGACGGCACCAAAAACCGTAGTGCTACCATTACACCATTGAGCAAGCTCATTTGCAATTGCAAAAATAGAAAAAATAGCAATAGGCCGCATCTATTCCGGAAAAAATTTTTTTATGTCCAAACCTTATTGATTCCTAAGCTTGTCAGCTGCCGGACCCGCATTCATCAAAAGAAGGTTTACGGCAAAAGGCTCAAATATTTGCATGAAATCCGGCCTTTGCGGAAAAAGAAAATCCGGCTATCATCCGCTTTGTATCATTTTTTCGTGTACATTTGCACATTCATTCTAACACCCGTAAGTATATGGAATCCATCGTCCGGCAATTCGCACTATCCAATGAAACGGGAGCGCCGCATCCCATTGGAACCGGTCTGATCAACGACAGCTTCATCCTGCCCGCAAGGGAAAAAGGGGGCACCTCATATTTTCTGCAACGCATTAACCATCAGATTTTCACCAATGTAGAAGGTCTACAGCAGAACATCCGCAAAGTGACGGAGCACATCCGGCAAAAACTGCTTGCCACGGGAGAAACGGACATTGACCGCAAAGTGCTGCGCCTCATCCCCACCAAAGCGGGGGATTGGTATTACCGAAGCGCGGACGGGAACTGCTGGCGGGTCTATGTATGCATTGAAAACGCCGTATCCTACGACAAAGTGACACCGGAACTGGCCGAGGCGGCCGGCGAGGCGTTCGGACGCTTCCAATGCCAGCTTTCCGACCTGCCTTTCTCCGAACTCTGCGAATCCATTCCTAATTTCCATAACATAGCGTTCCGGCTCCGGCAATGCCACGAAGCCATACGGGAAAACAAGGCCGGAAGGGTGGGCAAATGCACGGGGCTGCTACAGGAAATCTCCCGCAGGGAAGAAAGCATGTGCCTGGCGGAAAGGCTTTTCCATGAAGGCAAACTGCCCAAGCGCATCAACCATTGCGACACCAAGGTCAACAACA
>DBVK01000019.1:2853-2982 GCA_002308135.1 Bacteroidales bacterium UBA1266 | reverse complement strand
GTCGAACATGTCGTTCAGGAACTGCAAATCATCCGTGTTATGCTCCAGGGCGTAGCGGACAAGGTAACGGATAAAGTCCTCCGCCAGCTCCATGTTGTCCTCTATGTCATAGAAGGCCATCTCCGGCTC
>DBVK01000019.1:0-2831 GCA_002308135.1 Bacteroidales bacterium UBA1266 | reverse complement strand
TTGGAATTCTCGGCGCGGAACGTCGGACCGAAGGTGTAGATTTTACCCAAAGCCATGGCTCCCAGCTCGCCGTTCAGCTGTCCGGAGACCGTCAGGCTGGCCAGCTTGCCGAAGAAATCCCGGCTGTAATCCACCTTGCCTTCCGGCGTGCGCGGCAGGTTCTCCAGATCCAGCGTCGTCACCTGGAACATTTCCCCGGCGCCCTCTGCGTCAGAGGCTGTAATCAAAGGCGTGTGCAGGTATACAAAGCCCCGGTCGTTGAAATACTGGTGTATGGCAAACGCCATGGCGTGGCGCAGCCGCATCACGCATCCAAAATAATTGGTGCGGAAGCGCAAATGGGCGATTTCGCGCAGAAACTCCATGCTGTGCCCCTTTTTCTGCAAAGGGTATTTCTCCGGATCGGCCGTGCCCAGCACTTCGATAGCGCCGGCCTGTACCTCCACCGTCTGCCCTTTACCCATGGAAGGCACCAGGGTTCCGGTCACAGACAGGCAGTCGCCAGTGGTGACCTGTTTCAGCAATTCGGCATCGAAGGAGGCCACCTCTGCGACAATCTGCAGGGAATGCACTATGGACCCGTCGTTCAGGGCAATAAAACAGACCGCGTTGTTGCCGCGTTTGCTTCTCACCCAGCCTTTCACATTCACCTCTTTTTGAAGGTAGGATTCGCTTTTCTTTAAAATATCAACTATCCGAGTGGTTTTCATAAATTTGTTTTTTTCAGTACCTGACTTCACCTTTCGCATAGCGGCGGAGGAAATTCTCCAGTTCCTCTATCGGCAGCTTTTTGACAATAATCTGTTTTTTTCGGTTCAACACATAAATATAAGGGGTGGAATGCACATCGTACACGTCAATGAAATCAATATTCGCCACGTTGCCGCCCACATTGACCCAAGGCATGTCGTTGTTCCGGAGATAGCGTTTCCACGCCACTGTATCCGCCGACATGCAAATGGCCATCACTTCAATATCCAAACTGTCTTTCAGTCGCTTATACATTTCCGCCAATTTGGGCGTCGCCGTCTTGCAGTGCGAACAGTCCACGTCCCAGAACCACATGATGGTGAACTGTTTCAAGAATTCGTAATTGGAATGCAGAGTGTGGTTGGTGTCCATCATCCACAACTGGGGCGCCTGTTTCCCGATCAGGATGGGATCCAGCTTGTGCGCCCTTTCCACCATCGCCTCCAATTGGGTTTCATCCACCCAAGGGCATCGTCCGGCCTCGTAATAGGTCTTCACCATGTGGACAAATACGGCATCCTGGCCGATGTACTGCCCGCGTTCGTATTTGTGTGTCACATACCAGACCACATACTTGAACAGCTCCTTGGAGGTAATCTTTTCCACGAACAAATCGGTGTATCTGATGATGGAGTCGATGGAAGCGGGGACAATGCCTTCGTAATAGCGTTTCAGCTTCGGGAAGAACAAGGGGGACATCAGCAGCCCGTCCTCACTCAAATCGGTGTTGTCCCAATAATGGCTGACATAGTAGCGGTACTCCCATGTGGAGTCAGCCCCTTCCGGCTTGTCGGGAATGACAATGTCCACGTTCATCCGCTGTATTTTGGAGAACAGCTGGTCCGGATAGCGGGAAATCATCTGTCCGGTATAGGCATGCATGCTGTCCAGGCAGGCATTCTGCTCGCTTTTCAGCACATCCATCAACTCCTGGCTGGCCTTGTCGCCCTTCTCCGCCTCCTGCTTGTAGGATTTGCCCAAATCTATGACCCGGCTCTGGAAAAGCACCATCTGCTGCTGGAAATCCAGGAACACATCGTTTTCCGGGGAGTTTTCAAATGCCAGGTAGTTCAGCACATCGTAAAACGGAGGTTTCAGCCCGGCCGCCCGTATGGAGAAAAAGCGCGAGGTGTCCACCATGAACTCCAGGTATTTGTTCTTTCGCTGGCCTGCCACAATGTACACGCCCCGGTTCAGGGTGTCGGCGCCTTTCAGCACAAAGGTGTAGGGTTTGCGCTTCTCCACAAAGATGGAGTCCCTGGAATAGGTTTTATCCGCATAGTAGTAGCCTATGTATAGCATCGTGTCCGGAACACCCTCCAGCACAATGGTGATTTCATAGTTGTTTTTCTCCTTCCGGCCCTTTTTCTGTGCCTGCACAGAGACGGACTGCGCAAGAAAGACCGGGATGAGCGCTATCAGCAAAAAATGTTTTCTCATATTCCTATTGTTTTATCACAAGACGTGCATTTTTGGCATAATGTTACTCAAATAATGCCCTCTTTTATGATATCGTGCAAATGTATGACGCCGGTATAGGCCTCCTCATCGTTCACGACAAGAACACTGGTGATGCTGTTCTTGCGCATGATTTCCAAGGCTTTGACCACCAAATCGTTTTCATGTATGGTCTTGGGGTGGGGCGACATGATGTCCTTGGCCCGCACAGCGTGCACGTCGGAGGTCTTGTGCAGCATGCGCCGCAAATCGCCGTCCGTGATAATGCCCACAATCTGGTTGTTGTCAATCACCGCGGTCATGCCCAGACGTTTGGACGAGATTTCGTAAATCACAGCGTTCAGCTCGTCCTCCAGCTTCACCTCGGGCTTCTCGTTTTCCTTGCTCAAATCCCCCACCTTCAGGTACAGCTGCTTGCCCAAGGTGCCGCCCGGATGATAGCGGGCGAAATCCTGGGCGGAAAAACCGCGCAGCGAAATCAGGCAGATGGCCAGGGCGTCCGCCATGACCAATTGGGCGGTGGTGCTGCTTGTAGGGGCCAGATTGTTCGGGCAGGCCTCTTTGGAGACCGTGCTGTTCACCACATAATCCGCGTGCTTGGCCAGGTAGGAGTCGGTATTGCC
>DBVK01000100.1:3072-9737 GCA_002308135.1 Bacteroidales bacterium UBA1266 | reverse complement strand
TATGAGGAGATGAGGGCCAAGGGTGTCCGCATCGGATTGGGTACGGACGGAAATTCCTCCTCCAACAACCTTGACATGGTTGAGGCGATGCGGACGGCATCCCTGATGGGGAAGGCCTGGCGCTTCGACCCGACGGCGGTCAAAGCGGGCGACATTTTCCATACCGCCACGCGCGGCGGCGCGGAAATTCTGGGCATTGACGCCGGAAAAATCGCGGAGGGCTCTTTGGCCGACCTGGTGCTATACGACCTGAACACTCCCGCCTTCGTGCCCAATTTCAATTTTGTATCCAATCTGGTCTATTCCGCTAACGGCTATCACGCCGATACGGTGATTTGCGACGGTCGTGTGCTGATGGAAAACCGCCGTGTGGAGGGCGAGGAGGAGATTATGCGGAAGGTGAAGGCATTGGTCAGGCAATTATTTGCTTGATTGTTTGTCTGTTAAATGGTTAGATGGTGGAAAATCCGGAGTGAAGTGCAGTATCCATTCCCCATTCCCACCCGCAATAAGGCAGGCGCTCCATTCCGGATGCTGCTGCAATAGGGCAAGTGAAGCCTCTTTTCCCATGACCATGAAGGCGGTGGCCAGTGCGTCGGCGGTCATGCAGTCCTCCGCAATGACGGTGGCGCTCAAAATGTCTGATGTCTCGGAATAGCCTGTTTTCGGGTTGATGATGTGCGCATAGCGTCGGCCTGTGCTGTCGGTGTGGTAGCGGCGGTAGTCACCGGAGGTGGCTACTCTCTGCTTTGCCTGCAGACGGAAACTGTGACGCTGCTCACCGGCTTCCACGCTGTCCCGGGTCGGCATTTGTATGCCTATCACCCAGTCTTTCCCGTCCGGACGTTTGCCTCCGGCGGAGATTTCCCCGCCTATGTTCACCAGAAAATCAGGATGTTTTTCCCTTACGCAGGCTGCCAAGCAATCCACAATGTAGCCTTTGGCGATTGCGTTAAGGTTCAGTTGGATACGTGGGTCTTCCTTGTGCAGGCGATGATTTTGGATACGGATAAGGCTGTAACCGACGAATTGCTTCAGGCTGTCAATACGGGCGGAATCGGGCGGTGCCGTGGCTTCGGGGCCAAATCCCCAGGCGTTGATCAGGGGCGCGGCGGTGATGTCGAAGCGGCCTTCGGTCAGCAGGCAAAGTTCGAGCGAGCGTTGCAGCACGTTTTCCAGGGCTTCCGGCAGGGAATCGGTTTCGTTGCGGTTCAGGCGGGAAATCCAGGAAGCGGTATCAAATATGGAGAATAGCCGGTTGTAGTGCCGCAGCATGGAATCCACCTGGCGGGGCATGTCTCTGTCTTCTTCGCCCACATAGAGGATTTCATAGAAGGTGCCCAGCGCTGTTCCCTGGACGCTCCACATGCTTCTTTTTTCCCGGCAGGCCGAGAGTAGCAGCAGGATGCATCCCAAGGTGAATATCCCTTTTTTCATCGGTAGATAACCAGTTTTTGTCCGATTTGTATAAGGTCGCTTTTCAGCCCGTTCCAGCGTTTGATATCCGCAACGGAAACACCGTAGCGGGAGGCGATACGCCCCAGCACGTCTCCGTTTTTGACCGTATAGACTGTTTTCCCCGCTTTTTGGAGCGCCGCCTCCTTGGCCGTTTTAACGGAGTCTTGCGCACGTTGCAGGGAATCCGCCAGGCTTTTGGCGATGGAGTCCGCCCTTTGCTGTTCGGCATACAGGCGGTACAGGCTGTCGGCGAGCTGTTGCCAGGCTTCGGCTTTGTTCAGCGGCAAGCTCAGCAAGGTGTGGGCGGGAATGTCTTCCGCCAGCAGGCTTGGATTGCAGCGGAGGTAAGTGTGCTCGTCTATCGCAAGATACTGTCTCAACTGGCTCGCATAAATGGGGTTTTGGCATTCCCACTGGCAGCTGCTCAGGGTTGCCGCCGGGTTGTTTTCAATGCTGAAGCGTCCGGAATGGCAGAGGTAAATCCAGGAAAGCAGGTCGTTCAGCGCATCTTCACCGGAAAGGGGCAGCAGCTCTTGGATGGCATAAGGGGAAGGCATGTCGCGTTTCAGGCGGATTTTTGCTGCACGCACAGCGGCCGGGCTGCTGATATAGGCCAGGAATGTCTCCCAAACATCCCCTTCAAAGCTCTGGTAGAGGCGTTGCAGCATGGCAGCGGCGGCTTCACTGCAAAGCTGCGGGTCGTAGCGTTCGTCGTAAAGCGAATCCATGCGCAGTCCGAAGCGGGCACCGTCAAGGTAGGACAATCCCCAGAATCCGCAACGTCCGTCCTGCTGGTAGCGTATATTCATATTGCTGATTACCAAAGGAATGTATTGAAAAATATCAGGGAGTCCGCGTTGGGCGACGGTTTTGGCAAAAAGCGGCTGGTAGCTGTAAAACACCGCCAGCGTCCCTTTTGTGCGCTGGAACGCCCGTGTCTCCTTGTGGCGTGTCAGATCCGCCAGCGCAGGCGAATACGGTATGCGTAACGGCCGTATCTGTTGCGATACGCGCTGGTGATAAACGGAATTGGATTGGGCGTGCAAGTGGGGGGGCAAGGGGAGGCACGCCAGCGCCGCGGCAAACCATAGGTGGAAAATCAGGCGGAGCTTCATCCCATGAGCCCTCTTCCCTGTTTGTGCAGGCGTTTTTCACTGCGCAGCAGCTGCAGCGCTTTGTCCAGCACCCCATTGACGAAAATACGGCTTTTCGGCGTGCTGTAGTGTTTCGCTATTTCAATGTATTCGTTCAGGGTGACGCGGATAGGGATGGAAGGCATGAAGTGGAATTCGCACAGCGCCATTTTAAGCAGCAGCATATCCATGACGGCTATGCGGTCCATTTCCCAGTTGTGTATGCATTGCTCGATGATTTCCTCATACGCTTTGTCGTGTGCGAGCGTCTGGGCGAACAGTTCGTTCAGGAAAACCTCGTCTTCCGGGCGTCCTCCATCCGGATTGGGCTTGTATAGGGCCGGCAGCGCCTTGTCTGAGCGCTGGTTTTCTGTGTGTTTTTTCAAAAAATTGTATACCAAGATAATGGCATCGTTATAGTCTGTCCGCCAGTGCAGGCGCGTTTCGCCCATGTAATTGGCGCATTCCTCGTTTTCCAGCAGGAAAAGTTCCAGCAGCTGCAGCACAAAGGCTTTGTCCTCTTCATAGGAGGAGGCGCCGGATTGCAGGTAGCTGGTATAGAAATCCTGGTTTCTCAAGGTGGTGTAAAAGGGTTTCAGGAAAAGCTGGTCAAGGTCGTTGTCCCATCCGCAGGCATAGTCCCGGATGGCTTTCTCCAATACGGGATTCTCGTCCAGCTGGCGTATCAGGCGGTTTTCGGAGAATTTGTAGTTGGGTCGCAGGTCTTCTTCGGTGGGAAGCAGCCTTCCTTTCTTCAGCTCAAGTATTTTGGCGTCCATGCGTGTCAATGCGGGCAGCAGCGCTAACAAGCGCACAAAAAGGGCGTAAAAGTCCCTCATGGCATGCTGCAGGCGTTTTTCCGCCGCCAAAACATCCTCCGAAGGGGATACCCTGTAGGCATAGAGTGCTTCTAATACTTTAATCCTTATAAAATTGCGACTTACCATCGTGTTTTGTTCATGCGCTGCAAAAATATACCAAATCCCAATACAAAGCGGGCTTGCGGCCTAAAAAAATGCGTTTTCGGGGCTTTGGGCGATTTTTTTCAGGGAATGTCGTTAAAGTATCCATAAAAGTTCTACTTTTGCATGTTTGCCGGAAAACCGGAAACTCGAATCCGGTTTCAGCAAAGTCGAAACGAGCTAATAGAAGAGAAATAGTATGAAAAAAACTGATTTTTTTGTTATTGCCTTAGTTGTCCTGTTTTTTGCCCCTTTTTTCCTTTTTGACAGCGTGTATGCGGGTTATACGGCTTGGAACCATGCCAACTCCATTTCCATGGCCTTCCTGAAATTCGCCTTGCTGGCCACTTTCGGGGAGATGCTGGGTCTGCGTATCAAAACCGGACATTATTTGGAGAAGGGTTTCGGCCTTGTCCCGCGCATGGTGGTATGGGGCGTTTTTGGCATGTGGATTGCCGCCGCCATGGGCATTTTCCGCCTGGGTGTGCCGGCATTCCTGGACACTTTTACGGTTTTTGACGGCATATCCGAAGCCATGAAGGGCGAATTTAGCGGGATGAAGCTTTTGGGCGCCTTTTGCATCAGTTTGATGATGAACACCAGTTTTGCGCCTGTGTTCATGACCATGCACAAAGTCCTCGACAACCAGATTGCCAGACATGACGGCCGCTTTTCAAGCCTGACAAGCCCTCTTCCGATGGAGGAGTTCATCAGCTCACTGAATTGGAAAGTGCAGTGGGGCTTTGTTTTCAAAAAGACCATCCCCATTTTCTGGATTCCCGCCCATACCGTCACCTTCCTGCTTCCGCAGGATATGCAGGTGCTTTTCGCCGCTTTGTGCAGCGTGGTGTTGGGACTTTTCCTTTCCATAGCTGCGGTGAAATCCAAAAATAATTGATTATGAGGATTCCCAGGAACAAACGCTACTCCTATATGATTGAGCCCAAGGATGCCGACCTTGTGGGTCGCGCCACCATGGTCTCCATCTTCGACTATTTGATGCGGACGGCCCATGTGGATGCGCAGAAGCATAAATTAGGGGTATATGAAATCCGGAAGAAAAACCAGGCATGGGTTATTTCCCGGGCAGTGGTGGAAATCGGCACGGTACTGCGTGACATGGACCGTTTCCAGGTGGTGACCTGGATCAGCGAGTGCAACCGCATCGCCTGCGTGCGCAATTTTATCATTCTGAATGCGGAAGGTAAGGAGATTGGCCACGCGGTCACCCAATGGTCCATGATAGACTTCACTACCCGCGAGGCAATCAATCTGTTGGAGCAGTCGCGTATTATCCGCCACATGCATCCGGAATACCCTACCTGCGGCCTGTATCCGAAAAAGCTCCAGCCGTTTGCCCATCCGGAGCAGGCCATTCGCAACGAACACAAGGTGGTGTACAGCGACTTGGATTTCAACGGGCATGTGAACAGCTTGAAATACATACAGTGGATGCTGGATCAGGTGCCAATCGAATGGGCCTCCAACCGGCAGCTTTGGCATTTTGACGTCAATTACATCCATGAGATTCATCTGAACGAGAACCCCTACATTCTTTCCCGCCTGGAGGATGATTTTGCGGCTTTTGAAATCTGCACTGGAGACGGTCGCGCCGCCTGTCGTGCGGAGATGCAGTGGAAGGCGTTCTGATGGGGCGTTTCCGCGGGAACGGAATGGATTAAACGTATGTAGGGACATGGCGTGCCACGTCCCTACATTATACCGCATTGATACGTTGTAGATGGAATTTATTCCACCACGATTTTCCGCATGACGGAGGCGCGGTCCGTTCCGATTTTCAGGAAATATACCCCTTTGGCGAGGGTGGAGATGTTGACGACCTGTTCGCTGCCCTCAAGNNNNGCTTTGCCGCAGCACCTCCTGCCCGATAGCGTTGAACACCTGCAGGCTCCGCAGCGTACCCTGGGCATCGCGCAACCATATTTGGCCGCCTTCAAGAAATACTGGCAATACTCCGATGGTATATCGGAACAGTAGGGATGCAATGCATTACGCGCCCTATATCTGTTCAAAGGTGGGAAAGGTTATTTTCCTTTGTTTTCCCCCAGCAGCCGGTGCATGTGCTTGCGTTCGCCGGCCACCCAAATCACATCGTCCAATTCGAAGGCGGTGTCGGCTTGAGGGTTCATCACCATGTTCCCGTGGCGTTCGATACCAATCACCATAAACCCTAGTTCACGCACATTGGTCTCCCGTAATGTCTTGCCCAGGAAGGGGAAATCCGCTTCCACCACAAAGGAGTAGAAGCCCACATTTTTCACCCGGGCGTCTTGCTGCGCCTCCTCGTCCACAAACTGTATTTCTTTTATGAACGCTTCCAGCTGCTGGTCGCTGCCCAGCACAAGCAGTTTGTCGTTCGGATAAATGTGCTCCTGGGGGGAAGGCAGGGTGATGGCATGGCTTCCCCGCTTGATTTTCACGATATTGATTCCGAATTTCTGACGGAAACCGGCTTCGGACAATGTCTTTCCCACATAGGGGGAATCCGCGGACACGCGTATGCCTTCCAAGTGGATGTCATGGCCTGCAAAGCGCTTGTTGTAGGAGTATTCGAGCGGATGCTCCTGCTGGGCCAGTGTCTCTTTGGCGTTGAGGTTGGACTGGAAATGGCTTTGTATGCGGCTGTAGCGTTTCAGGGTTTTTTCCGAGAAGGCGATGAACAGGAAAATCGCCACCGCAAACAGCAGGATGATCCAGGGCGAATATTTGAAATGCTTGAACAGCACGCTTGATACGAAGAAAAAGACCAGAAACACCTTGAGCAGCACTAGTGCAATCAGGCCGCTGCGGTTGAAACGGCTGTTATTCCACAGCCGGGAGAAAATCAGCCCTGATTGGTGGCTTTGGCTCNNACGCCATCACTATCAGCGTGATGCCGGTGTTGATGCAGCCGATGAGGAAGGGGGAGAGACCCTCTCCAAGATGGCTCCAGACAAAAGGTGTCAGCCATTGGAAGGAGGCCAGCAGCAATGCCACCAGAAGCACTCCGTATATCAGTGTTTTTTTGAGGTAGTCCATCAGCAGTTTCCGCCACTCGCTCTCCTGGTTTACCGTGTGGGAACGGCTTTGGTGGTGTGCAAGCCTGGTTTTC
>DBVK01000100.1:1670-3019 GCA_002308135.1 Bacteroidales bacterium UBA1266 | reverse complement strand
GGGGTGGTGAAGGTCGTGATGACGGATACGGCAACGATGATGGGGTAGATGTAGGCGTCCATCACGCCCAATGAATTGCCGAGCGTAGCGATGATAAATGCGAACTCACCGATTTGTGAGAGGCTCATGCCGGTTTGCACCGCCACTTTGAGGGATTCCCCCGAAAGCAGCACGCCTATGGCGGTCATGCCGGATTTGACAAAAATGGTGACAAGCGAAAGGATCAGGATGGGCAGCCAGTATGATACCAGAATCTGCGGATCCACCATCATGCCGACCGAGACAAAGAAAATGGCTCCGAAGATGTCTTTGGTGCCTTTCATCAGTTTTTCAATATGATGCCCTTCCACGGTCTCGCCCAGGATGGAACCCATGACAAAAGCGCCCAAGGCGGACGAGAAGCCCAGTCCGGTGGCCAGCGCCACCATGCCGAAGCACAGCCCTATGGAAATGATGAGCAGGGTTTCCTCATTGATGAGCCGCTTGCTTTTTTTGAAAAAGGTAGGGAAGACATAAATGCCGACGAGAAACCATAAAATAATGAAGAACGCCAGTTTGACTATGCTCATGAGCAGGTCTTTCCCGTCAACATTGGAATGTGCGGCAATGGACGGAAGCAGCACCATCATGAGGATGGCCACCAGATCCTGTATGATCAGCACCACCAGCGTGATGTCCGCGAATTTCTGCTTTTTGATGCCCATGTCGGCAAAAGCCTTGATGACAATGGTTGTGGAAGACATGGCCAGCATGCCTCCCAGGAAGATGCTTTCTATGCTGCTCCATCCCAGAAGGTAGCCGGTGATGAATCCGGCTATGAACACCGTGATGATTTCCACCCCGGCGGTGGTGAAGGCGGTGCTTCCGACCTGGAAAAGGCGTTTGAAGCTGAATTCCAAGCCTAAGGCAAACAGCAGAAAGATGATTCCTATTTCCGACCATTCGCTGATGACAGCCGTCTCCATGATGGTGGGGAAGAGGTTGAAATGCGGCCCCACCAGAAAACCGGCCACGATATAGCCTAGCACCAACGGCTGCTTCAGGGCTTTGAAAACAATGGTGGTGATGCCTGCGGAAATCAGAATGAGCGCGAGGTCGCTAACTAAATGAAGTTCTTCCATGTGAGCTTGTTTTCTGTGAAACTCCGGTTTACATTCGGTCAGGCACACGGATGCCAAGCAGTCCCATGGCACGGCGGACCACATCCGCTGTGAAGGCNNAAGGCCGAAACAGCCAGTCTCAGTTGCCGTTTTGCCGCATCAGGCTCGCGCAGTATGGGGTAGTCCTGATAGAAGCGGTTATAGCTCTTTGCCAGTTCGTAGGTGTAGTTGGCGATGAGCGCGGGGCTG
>DBVK01000100.1:0-1614 GCA_002308135.1 Bacteroidales bacterium UBA1266 | reverse complement strand
GCGGATTATCTCCTTTTCCGCATCGTTCAGTCCGGTGGATGGGTTCCAGTGGTTGTTTTCCGCGGAATAAGCGGCTTTTTGCAGCAGGGAGCGGATACGTGCGTGGGTGTATTGTATAAACGGGGCGGTGTTTCCGTTCAAGTCAATGGATTCATTGGGGTTGAACAGCATGTTCTTTCTCGGGTCAACCTTCAGTATGAAGTATTTGAGCGCACCCAAACCGACCGTTTCGGCCAGACGTGCGGCTTCTTCTTCTGAAAAATCGGTTTTGCCCAGTTGGGCGGTGTTTTCCGCAGCCATGGCAATCATGTTTTCCATCAGATCGTCGGCATCGACCACTGTGCCTTCGCGGGATTTCATTTTGCCGGAGGGCAGCTCCACCATGCCGTAGGAGAGGTGATGTATGGTCTTCCCCCAGTCGTAGTCCAGCTTTTTTCCCAAGATCAGTTTGAGCACTTCAAAATGGTAGTTTTGCTCGTTGCCCACCACATAAATCATGCGGCTGGGATGGAATTCGCGGTAGCGCGTGAGCGCTGTGCCCAGATCCTGGGTCATATAGACAGACGTGCCGTCGGAGCGGAGCAGCACCTTCTCGTCCAGCCCCTCATCCTGAAGGTTGATGCGGACCGAGCCGTCGGTGTGGTGATAAAAGACTTTTTTGTCCAACCCCTCCTTGACAATTTCTTTTCCTAAAAGATAAGTATTTGATTCATAGTATGTTTTGTCAAATGAAATGCCCATGGTGCGGTAGGTGGCGTCAAAGCCGTCGTACACCCAGCTGTTCATCATTTCCCAAAGGCGGCGCACTTCCGGGTCGTTTTCCTCCCATTTGCGGAGCATGGCCTGCGCTTCCAGCAGGATAGGCGCCTTCTTTTCCGCCTCTTCCTCGCTCATGCCGCTTTCTGTCAGCGCTTTTATTTCCGCTTTGTAGTGCTTGTCAAATTCCACGTAGTATTTGCCGACCAGGTGGTCCCCCTTCATGCCGGAAGACTCCGGCGTTTCGCCGTTCCCGTATTTCTGCCAGGCAATCATAGACTTGCAGATGTGGATACCCCGGTCATTGACCAGGTTCACCTTGATTACCCGCTTGCCGTCGGCCTCCATAATACGGGAGACGGAATCCCCCAGCAGGTTGTTGCGCACATGCCCCAGATGCAGCGGTTTGTTGGTGTTGGGTGAGGAGAACTCTATCAGCACCGGAGCATCGGAGTCCTCGGTTTTCCGTATGCCGAAATCCGGACGGACGGCTTCGGTTTGGACAAAGCGTATCCATTCCTCCTGACGCACGCTAAGGTTCAGGAATCCTTTAATAACCTGGTATTTCTCCAGGAAGGGCAGCTTTTCCAGCAGCTTGTCGCCAATCTGCCGGGCCGTCTCCTCCGGTTTGCAGCGGGAAGCTTTCAGAAAGGGGAAAACCACGAGGGTGAAATCCCCTTCAAACTCCTTTTTCGTCTTTTGCAGCGTGACGCTCTCCGCGTCTGTCCGACTGTCATATAACTCTTTGATGCTTTCGATTACCGCTTGGGTGATGATATCCTCAAATGTCATGGCTTCAATGTTTTCAAAGTTGATAATTCCTGGCGCCGAAAATCGCGCTGCCGATGCGCACCATGG
>DBVK01000127.1:17628-19282 GCA_002308135.1 Bacteroidales bacterium UBA1266 | reverse complement strand
GAGCTGGCGCTACTACTTCCGCTACGAACCCAAGGAGGATTACCTGACGGTGCCCAAAGGCTCCATTACCGTAAACGGAGTCAGCCTGACGGTGGTGGATTCGGAGCCGGATATGTTCTCCGTAGCCATCATCCCCTACACCCATAAGGTGACGAATTTCCACAACATCAAGGAAGGCAGCGTTATCAACATGGAGTTTGACATTCTGGGAAAATACATCGCCCGTCTCATGGAAACCTATCTGAAAAAATAAAAACCTATCGTGATGAATATCGTATTGTTCGGTCCTCCGGGAAGCGGGAAAGGCACCCAATCCAAGCGTTTGCAGGAAAAATACAAGCTGGGCTACATCTCCACGGGAGATGTGATCCGTGAACAAATCGCCAAAGGCACCCCCCTGGGGCTGCAGGTGAAAAGCCTGTCTGAACAGGGCATTCTGGCTCCAGACGAATTGGTGATTCAGCTTTTGGAGTCCAAAATGAACGAAGCGGCAGACACAACAGGATTCCTCTTTGACGGATTTCCGCGCACCTATGCGCAGGCAGAGGCCCTGGACAAGCTGCTGGCCAAACGGGACACCAACGTACACACCATGCTAGCCTTGGACGTCCCCCAGGAAGAGTTGCTGAAACGTTTGCTGAAGCGTGCTGAAATAGAAGGGCGTATAGACGACACCGAAGAGGTGATCCTGAAGCGCTTCAAAGAATACGAGGAAAAAACCATGCCGGTGATTGACTATTACCACAAACAAGGCAAACACCACCGGATAGAAGGTGTGGGCAGCACAGACGAAATTTTCCAGCGTTTGTGCCTAGTAATAGACAGCATACGCTAAAATGGAGCAGGATTGCATTTGCGCACTGGCCACAGCCGCCGGTTCCGGCGCATTGGGCGTGGTCAGGATATCCGGCAGAGGCACAAAAGAGATTGTCTCCATGGTATTCCGTCCCAAACGCACCGCATCCGGAATGCGTGACCGTCAAGTCTGCTACGGTGAAATCACCGCCGATGGGGGATGCCTGGACGAGGTGCTGCTGTGGACCTTTTCCGCACCCCACTCCTACACGGGGGAAGATATGGTGGAAATCTCCTGCCACGGTTCCACTTACATCCTGCAGCGGCTGTTGGAGCTGCTGGTCCAACATGGCTGCCGAATGGCAGCGCCCGGGGAATTCACCCGACGTGCCTTTATGAACGGGAAAATGGACTTGTCCCAAGCTGAGGCCGTGGCCGACCTGATCGCTTCCGACTCGAAAGCATCGCACCAATTGGCATTCAGCCAGATGCGAGGAGGTTACGCCCAAGAGTTGCGCAGCATGCGTGCGGAATTCATCCGTCTGGTCTCCCTGCTGGAGCTGGAATTGGATTTCAGTGAGGAGGATGTGGAATTTGCCGACCGCAAACAATTGAAGGAACTGATTGCCACCCTTTCCGGAAAAACGGAACAGCTCATTCGAACCTTCCGCATGGGCAATGCCTTGAAAAAAGGCATTCCGGTAGCCATTGTGGGACGGCCCAATGCCGGCAAGTCCACCCTGCTCAACACCCTGCTGTCCGATGACCGCGCCATTGTCAGCCCCATTCCGGGCACCACCCGCGACACCATTGAGGAATGCATGTCCATCGATGGCATCACCTTCCGCTTTATCGATAC
>DBVK01000127.1:17227-17593 GCA_002308135.1 Bacteroidales bacterium UBA1266 | reverse complement strand
CGAACGCAGCCGCAAGGCCATTGACAGCGCCGAAATAGTGCTGCATCTGGCCGATATGCAGGAGACAGCGGAGGAAACGGCAGTAGCTTGCAGAAACTACGAACGCAAAGGAAAGAAATGCCTTGTGCTGCACAACAAGGAGGATTTGGCCGAAACACCGCGCTACGGCAAAGTGTCAGCAAACCCGGACATTTACCGCATCTCGGCATTGAAAGGGGAAGGGCTGGAGGAGCTCAAACGCGCCCTTGCCGGCATTGCAGGATTCGAAAGCAAGAGCGGGGAGGTGATGATAACCAACGTCCGCCATTACGAAGCCCTGCAGCATGTGCACAGCGCCCTGCAGCAACTGGCGCAGGGGCTGGAAAG
>DBVK01000127.1:4119-17215 GCA_002308135.1 Bacteroidales bacterium UBA1266 | reverse complement strand
AGCATAGATGCACGCAACGCCATCCGGCACTTGGGCGAAATCACCGGAGAAGTAACCAACAATGCTATCCTTGGAGAAATTTTCTCCCATTTCTGCATCGGAAAATAACACTAGGGTAATTGAATGCGTACGATGGCTAATCTGCGGCTTTATGTTGTATCCCTGAGCATTGCACTGGCCGCCTATGCGACAGCGCTTCCGGCGCAGGGCGTGGATTTCAGACTGCTGAAACACTTGGAGGAGCGGCGCACACCAGCCATGACCCATGTCATGTCCTGGACATCAAACAGCCTTGTGCTGACACCTGCCGTCCCGATTGGCCTGTCGGTTGCGGGCTGGGCGGCGGGAAAGCGCGACATGCTGCATGCCGGATGCATGACAGGTCTCTCCTTCGCTACCGCTTTGGTCCTGACGGAAGGCCTGAAATGGACGGTGCAGCGCCCGCGCCCCTACCTGGCATATCCCGATGCGTTGCATCCGGTAAGGACAACCATAGGCTATTCCTTTCCATCCGGACACACTTCCCTTACCTTTGCCACGGCAACCTCGCTATGCCTATGCTATCCGGAATGGTATGTGATTGCCCCCTCCGTGATCTGGGCTGCCGGCGTAGGGTTTTCGCGGCTTTATCTCGGTGTGCACTATCCCTCAGATGTACTGACCGGCGCCCTGATTGGCGCCGCCTCCGCCGTACTGGTTTACAAGTTTTCCAAAAACTGGTGGCAGTATTCCCCGCAAGCGGCCGCCGCCTTCGCCATTCCGGTGGTCATTTCGTTTTAGGCTATACGCCGCCAGCATTCACCCCACCGCAACCCCATTCCGAACAACATAACAAAAAAGGACGCAACACATCGCGTCCCTGCACATCTTCACAAACAAACAAGCCAGCAAACCAAAGCCATTCCCCGCTAGCGTTTAATCAGCTGAAGTGCCTGAACGCCTTCCTTTCCGGATAACAGCAACCAATAGGGACCGGCCGGATAATCCTGCAAATCCAGGGTGATTTCCGTATTATCCACGGCAAGTCGTTGAAGGATTTTTCCGGATGCGTCATATACGTACAAGCGCATCCCCTCCCCGGCGGGAAGACCGGTGACACGGACAAGACCCTCCGTCGGATTGGGGGAACAGGCAAAGGCCATGTGCGTCTGCCGCTCCACCACAGACGCTCCGCCTTTCAGCAGGCGGTACGCCTTTTCATAATCGGGAACCCCGTAGCCGAAACTGCTGTTCCACTTCGGATAAAGATGCGCACTTTGGCGCACCGCCTCCATCACTTCCAGTGCCGTCCTTTCCGGGAACGCCTGCCAGAGGCAAGCCGTCAGTCCGGCATTGAGGGGAGTGGCAAAAGAAGTGCCGTTTCCCGAAAGAATCTCATCTTTTTCACTGCAATATATTGTCCCCCAACCTACAGAAGCAATATCAGGCTTTTTCCAAAAAGAAATGCCCCTGGAGCTGAAGTCGGCAATCATGGAATCCGTATTCATGGCGGCGATGCACAATGCCGATGGCGCATCGGAAGGGATACCATAGAAACGCCATGCCTTCTTCCCTTCGTTTCCGGCAGCCACATTGACAACACAGCCCTTACGCGCCATTTTATCGGCAGCAATGGACGCCACATTGCGTTTCCCATACAATTCCAACCAGTTATGATTCTGTTCCGCGCGATCAAATTGGGTATAGCCCAAGGAGGAATTGATCACATCCGCTCCGGCACTGTCCGCATATTCCGCTCCGGCTACCCAAAAATACTCTTCTATGCGATCCTCGTATGCTGACACCTCGGTGCGAATCAGCAGGTAATCGGCATCCGGCGCACTGCCCATGTACTGGTATGGGACGTTTACAGCCATGATGGAAAGCACCTTTTGCCCATGGGATTCCTCCACATCAAAAAAACCCGCATCCGGGAACGGGGTAAAATCCCTGCATGCCAGCATACGCTCCGCCTGCCAGAAATAGGAGAACATCCCCAACGAGTCCACCCGCAGGAAACCGCCGTCCATCACCGCCACCAGCATGCCTTTTCCCGTATACCGCCTGCTATGCAGGAACAATCCGTTCATACAGGCCAACTGCGGTGCGCTAGCACCCCAATATTCCACATCCTCCGTGGTATCCATTTCTTCCTCAGGTATTTGAAGCACACCCTCCCGGACAGCGGAAAGGGAAACGTTATCCGGCTTTTCATCGTCTTGCCACTCCGCCAGCAGCGCTTCCGGAATTTCATGAAGCGCATACACTCCCCTCACCCAAGGGAAAGCCTGCACGCTTTGCCAAAGCGTATCCGGGATCCCTAAGCTGTCAAAGCCGCCCATCACCACATAGTTGAACCACTTGGACACGCTCAGCACATGCAGGGAGGTGTCCAAACGGCGCAAGGTGTCCAAGTAAGCGGGATTGACAGGCACATCCTCAAATGTGACTGGGATATTAAAACGCTGCCTTTTCTCCAACGCCCGTTGGGAAAGGAAACGTGAAGGCTGCGTCAACGGAAAGCCAAGGGTATCCTTCCCTTTCAACACCACCACCCTGGCATCCGGCGCAACAACAGGTGCATATTGCGCCTGCACACAAACGGCCAGGCAAAGCGCCAGCCCTGACAAAAAAAAGTTTTTCATGAATTAACGGAAACGTATACCAAACGAAGACAGGCAATTGGTGAAATACAAAACAACAAACAAGGCGGCCAAAAACGCCACCAGACACAACAGCTTCTGCCATACGGACATACCCTTGCGGGCAAATGGATCCGACAAGGTGGGGAAAGAGGCGATTTTGGTCAAGGTGGGACCGAATACGATATTCACCAGGACCTTGGCATTGATGGCCCAGCCGTTGGCGTTCAGCAAGGGGGACAATTCACGCTTGCGGAGTTTCAGCCACGCCAGCAGCATGGAAGGACCGGAAACAATCAGTACCAGAGCGATAAGCACCCCTATCATCTTATACCATTTCAATCCGAAGAAAGCGGTCAGCAAATCAAGCAGAAATCCCATGATGGTGCCTAAAGCCATGCCCAATACGGCGAAAAGACCGAGGAATTTGCTCATATCAAACGCCTGCTTCGCCTTGTTATCCGGTGCGATAATGGGTTTGGCCGCTGCCGGATCCGCCGGGGTTTCCGCCAACTGCGTACCGGCGGTCGATATTTTGGCAGACGCTTCGGAAGTGACCTGGTTGTCCTTTTCCGAAGCGAATTTGCCGATCTGCTCGTTGACAAAACGCCCCATTTTACGGTAGGGGGACCAGAAAGCCTGACGCACACTGATGGGATTGTCTATGATCTTCACAACGGTGGCGTCCCAATCCAAACCATTGCGGTCGTAAAAAATGGCGTTTTTGCCTTCACGCAGGTCATCGACATCCCCGTCGGTCATGGCAGCCACTATGGTCATGGCCCCGTTACTGCTTTTGGAACGGCAGTCGCAATATATCAAGAACATACCGCTCAAGCCCGCCATGAGATTATGCTTGGGCATATCCGTCACTTTCAGGCACAAATCGCAGCTGCGCTGGTCTATATACAGGGTTCCTGCCTGGAAAATGGCCTTCACGTCCTTCTCCCTGGAGTAAAAATCGGAAAAGGTAATGAAATTCTTCAACAAGACATAGAAATCGCGATAATAATGCAACAGCCTGTCCACGTCCCGGATGTCATTGACGACGGTCTCCAGGGCCTTGTCCTGTTGCAGCAGGCTGCGCAAGGCTTCCTGATGCTCCTGCCGCAAAGCTGACTGCAGCAAGGTTTCCTCCAAGGCCTCCACTTCGCCTCCTTTTTTAGCCGCCAGCCATTCCCCGTAGGGGCGGAAACGCTCCTTCACCTGCTTCCACTCGGCTTCGGTCAACACTGTATGCTGCGGGAACTCCACCTCAAGCACCTGCTGTTTGAAAAGGGAAAAAGCCTGTTCCCAAGCCGGATTACATCCGCTTTGCAGCGGAAGCTCCCCTTCCTTGCCCACCCGGGCCAACGGATAGGCAGCCACTTCCTCCATGTGTTCCGTCAGGTTGTTCCTGACCACCTCCTCCAGGCTGTCAAGCGAGACATCCAGCGTGGGAACCGCCGTTTCATTGAAAGCGGCAAAACGGCAGCGTATAAAATAATCCTCCACTTTTTCGCGGACCGCCTGATAGGCCGCATACGCATCCGCAGTCCGCCCGGCATAGGGAAGCACCCCGTTTTCAACGGAAGCCAAGGCTTTCCACTCGGCAAATTCCCGGCAATGCGTGAAAAAAGACTCCAGCTTTTCCTCATTAATTCCGGGTTCCCCGCTACGGTCGGACACACTGCCCTCCGCCTGCATGCAGGCGGAAACCAGGGCGGCCAGCGTTTCATCCTCACAGGTTTGTCCGGAAATGACCCCGTCGCCGTTGAAGCGGGTCTGGGCGAAAATCGCCATGGTGTCCGCCATATCACTCACCGAAAGCTCCTCTTTTTCCTTGTTCAAATAGGCAAGCACCTGACAGGCGGAGGCATGGATCCGCTTCCCCTCTTCGCTTTCCTGGCTGATGGCCGACAAGGGCAAATGATCTTCCTGCTTCAGCAAATCATCGGGATTCGCCAGCACCGAACATAGCCAGGAAGCGGTCGACAAAATCTCGTTCACGCGGATTTTACCGTCCTGGTCACTGTCCATCAGCTGCATGGTGTGTTCGTCAATTTCCAGCCCATTTACCGGACAGCTTAGCACCGTCCATAGTTTCTGATCCAATTCGCCCAAATGGGCAATGTCCTCTCCGGAGGTGATTTGCACCCTTGTGGTACCACCCACATTGGAGAATTTCCAATTATAGCCGGTTTTCCCCGATACAATTCCTAACGCTTTGGTTACTTTTTTAGAAGCCATTGTTTATTCTTATTATATTATACTGGTTTTCAATTCTTCCACAAATTGGTTAATGCGGTCCATCTCCTTAGGGATCTGTATTCCCTGCGGACAATGCGACAGGCAGTGGTTGCAATGGATGCAGGGGTCAGCCTGCCGCAATCTGGGGACACTGCGGTCGTATCCGACCAGAAAAGCCCGGCGTGCCTTGCGGTAAGATTCGCTGCCGCGTTCCGTGACCACATTCCCCTCGTTCAGGCATTTGTTATAATGGGAAAAAATTTCCGGAATATTCAGGCCGTAGGGGCAAGGCATGCAGTAGTCGCAATGGGTGCAGGGAACCACCGGGAAACGCACATACAGGTTCGCGATATCGGCCAGCATGATGAGTTCCGACTCCGTCAAAGGTTTGTGCGGGCTGTAGGTGCGCACATTGTCCTGCAAATGCTCCATATAGGTCATGCCGCTGATCACGGAAAGAATGCCGGGCTGGTTGGCGGCGAAACGGAATGCCCAAGAAGCGACAGAAGCCTGCGGATCCCGCGATTTGAGCCTTTCCACGGCAACATCGTCCAAGTCAGCCAGCCGTCCGCCCAGCAAAGGTTCCATCACCAATGCCGGAATCCCCCTTTCCGCCAAGGCGCCATACAAATATTCGGAATTGGTGTTTCTCGGATTGATTTCCCGGGCATGCTTCCAATCCACATAATTATGCTGTATCAGCGCCACATCCCAATGGTAGCGTTCGTGCCATTCCATCAGCAGGTCAAACACCCGCACATCACCGTGGTAGGAAAAACCCAGGTTGCGTATGCGCCCGGCCTCCCTTTCCTCCAGCAGGAAATCCAGCATGCCGTTTTCGACAAAACGCCGATGGAAGGCCTGCATGCCGTCCAGTTCGTTGCCTTGCAAATCCTTGGCGGGCATGCCGCAGGCATGCATCAGCAGATAATCCACATGATCGGTGCGCAAGGCCTCCAAGGAATGCCGGAAAATACCCTTGGACGCTTCCAGCCCCCAAGTCTCGGCCGTGAAATTGGAAAGTTTGGTGGACAAAAAATAGCTGTCCCTAGGATATGCGGAGAGCACCTCTCCCATCACCCCTTCCGAACGGCCTTGGCAATAGGGGGGTGCCGTATCAACCAGGTTCACCCCGTGGGAAAAGGCAAAGGCGATGTGTCGTTTAACCGCCTCCACATCAATCTCCCCCTCCTTTTCCCTGGCGCTGCCTTCCTGGACAAGAGGCAGGCGCATGCTGCCATATCCGAGCAAGGAGACTTTGTCGCCATGGGCATTGCGGCGATAGGACATTTTCCCCTTAGGTATCTCCCCTACGGCGGCCTCTTCTGACACTTCGGGTGTTTTCGGCCCGCAGGCGGCCATAACTGAGGCGGCGGCCACCGCCCCCCCTCGTATTTTCAGGAACTGCCTGCGGGAAAGCTTGGGGTTATTATCCTGCTGTTTCATTCGCTTCTCGTTTTTGTCATATAAACTTTTGCGTTTCATGGCCTTCTATATAAATAGCGCTGAACGGCCGGGCGGGACAAAAGTATTCGCAGGCGCCGCAGGCAATGCAATGAGCCGTATGCACCGCCGGTACCGGCATGCCGCCGGAGACAGGCGTCACCCATTGGATGGCGCCCGCCGGACAATGACGGTAACAGGCCTCACAGGAAACGCCCTCGCGAGTGCGCAGGCAATTTTCAGCTATCCACACCGCATGACCGTTCTGCAGGGAGGATTTCTCCGCCGGTGTGACCCTTTGAATGGCGCCTGTCGGACAAACATCCGCGCAACGGGTGCATTCCAGACGGCAATAGCCGCGCTCAAAGAACATTTCCGGACGCAGCCAATGTTCCAGATCCGAAGCGGGACGCAACACATGGTCCGGACATACCGACACGCACAACTGACAGGCCGTGCAATGGCGCTCAAACGACTGCAGGCTAACGGAACCGGCAGGACGCACGGGCAAAGAGCGGCGGGGAGGCTTCTTCGCCTCCAGCACAGCCAAGCCCCCGTCCACCTTCCAGCTTTGCAGGAAAGCGCCTGCGGCAAGAAGTGCGGAAACGCCTAAAAAATCCCGTTTGCTGCGATCCGTTTCTTTGTTTTTCTTTTCTTTTTTCCTGGAAGGCGCATAGGAGAACGCACCGGTCGGACACTGGGACACACAGTCCATGCAGCCCACGCAGCGGCTGTAATCCAACTGAGGCTCCGCCGCAATCCGGATGCAGGATGCCCTGCACTGCCGTTCGCATTTTCCGCATCGCACGCATTTGGCGTTGTCAATCCGCGGCTTCAACAAGGCAAAACGGGCCACAAAACCCAACACGCTGCCCACAGGGCAAAGCGTGTTGCACCATATTCTCCCTCCGAAAAAGGCGCAGGCGCCCACCACGGCAAAGGTCACAGCGGCCACCAGCAGCACCGGCAGACCCTTCATCCAGACATCCACCGTATAGAAAGCATACGAGCCGTAATGTTCCGCCAACGAAGCCAAAAGGTTATTCCCCCATGCGTACAAAGGCGCGAACAATTGGGAAGCTATGCGCCCGTAGGCGCTGTAGGGAGCGACCAGCAAAGCGACGGAATGCAGGCCGAGAAGCAGCAATAGCACAAACAGGGCCAGCAAAGCGTAACGCAAGACTGTACGGGGTTTGCGATAACGGAAACGGTTTTTGAGCGCCTTGCCCCCCAGGCAGGAGAATACATCCTGCAACACACCCAAAGGGCAAATGACCGCACAATAGCAGCGTCCGAAAAGCAATGTCAGAAGCAGCAATCCGGCAATCATCCCCACATTCAGCGAAAGAACCGCCGGAAGGAACTGAATACGGGCCATCCAGCCAAACCATGCATGCACCGTTCCCGTAAAATCAAGAAAAAGCAAGGTGATCAAACAGAAAAAGATTGAAGCGGCTATAATCCTTATTTTTCGCAACATGGTGACCTATTTGGCGGTTCGTATAAGCAGACAAGAAAGCTGCCGGATGAATCTGCAAATTTACTAAAAACCGAAACACCTGTATGCATTAGCGAAAAATAATTCCACCTGCAAAATAATCACTGAAGGAAAAATGATTACTTTTGCAAGATAACTTCTACAACATGGGTAATCTGAAAAAACTTCTCGGGGAATCCGTCATCTACGGATTAAGCAGCATCATCGGACGCTTTCTGAATTATCTGCTGGTACCGTTATACACCTACAAAATCACGGCTGCATCAGGCGGTTATGGGATTGTCACCAACATATACGCCTATACGGCGCTGCTGCTGGTGCTGCTGACCTTCGGCATGGAAACCACCTTTTTCTATTTTGCCAACCGGAAAGGAGGTTCTCACGAGCGCACTTTTTCCACAGCCCTGAGCGCTGTCGGCTGCGTTGCCCTGCTGTTCATACTGCTGTGTTTCGGCTTCACCCCCGCCATCGCCTCCTTATTGCACTACGAAACGCATCCGGAATTCCTCCGCATCATGGCCTGCGTGGTCGGACTGGACGCCTTCCAGGCCATTTTGTTCGCCAAATTGCGTTTTGAACACAAAGCATGGAAATTCGCCTGGCTCAAACTGGCGTTTATCATAGGGAACATCGCACTCAACCTCTTTGTGTTCCTGGCCGCCTCCCCCCTGCAAGCCCGTTTCCCCCATGCCATGGGCTGGTACGACCCGAACTACCAGGTCGGCTATATCTTCGTCATTAACCTGATATGCACGGCCGCCGTCACCCTGGGCTTCATACCCGAACTGAAAGGCCTGAAACACGGCATGGATTTCCCCCTGCTTCGGGAAATGCTCAAATACACATGGCCACTGCTGCTGATGGGCGTTATCGGCATACTGAACCAAGTGGCTGACAAAATCTGCTACCGTTTTCTCGTACCGGGCACGGAAGGCGAAATCCAATTGGGCATCTACGGTGCCTGTGTCAANNATGATCATGGCCATGATCACCCAAGCCTTCCGCTATGCGTACGAGCCCTTTGTATTCGGTGAAAAGCAAGGGAAACAGAACCTGAAAGACCAGGCCGACGTCATGAAATACTTCGTGCAGTTCACCCTGTTCGCCTTTTTGGTGGTTGTATGCTACCTTGACATCTTCAAATACATTATTAAAAAAGATTATTGGGAAGGCCTGCGCACCGTGCCCGTTGTCATGATGGCGGAGATTTTCATGGGCATTTACTTCAACCTGTCCTTCTGGTACAAACAGGCGGAAAAAACCTGGTGGGGCGCCATTTTCTCCGGAGTGGGAAGCGCGGTGCTGATTGCCATCAACATAGTGTTTGTCCCCCGTTACGGTTACATGGCCTGCGCCTGGGGCGGACTGGCCGGCTACGGCAGCTGCATGCTGCTCTCCTTTGTGACGGGGCTGCTCTTGCAAAACAAAGCGCCCTATAAAGCGTATATCGTGCGCTATCCTCTTGCGCCCATCCTTGGCTACTTCGCGCTGACCCTGCTGCTTTACGGCCTCAGCTGCTGGTTACGACCGGAAAACACTGGCCTGGCTGTCGCCTTCAACACCCTGCTGCTGATAGTGTATCTGATTGTACTGGGCTATGATGAACGGGACTTGCTGCGACGCCTGTGCAGCAGGCTGAAAGCAAAACGTGGCGCATAACGCCGCAGCGCATCCGAAATCTCCGGAAAAGAAAGCGCAGCCTTGTTTGAAACAAGGCTGCGCAATTTTTTTTCAACAAACCCAAGGCTGTAAAACCCGCCTTGTTTTTCTGCGCTTACTTCACAATGATGAATTCCACGCGGCGGTTATGCTGACGGCCTTCATCCGTCTCGTTGGTATCGATAGGACGGGTCTTCCCATAACCCTTGGTGGTCATACGGCTACGGTCTATACCTTTTTCCATAAGATATTCCGCTGCTGTTTGGGCACGATTCTCGGACAAAGTCTGGTTGTATGCGACCGTACCCCTTGCATCCGTATGGCCGGCAATAATCACCTTCACATCGGGATAACGGGTCATGAAATCGGCCACTCTGTCCAGGCGCTCCGCTGCCAGGGTGCCTTGCAAAGAATATTTGTCAAAATCAAACTCGATATTCTCCAAGCCTTCCGGAATACGGGATCCGTCCGACACCAATTCTATCAGGATCTCCTTGTTCTGGAAACCGGAGGAATCAGGAATGTCAAAATCCTCCTCATGCGGCAAATAACCCGGAGCGGAAACCTTGATATGGTAACGGTGTCCCGCCGGCATGGACAACAAGAATTTGCCCGTGTTCTCGTTCGTTTCGAAATCAGCTATCTTGCGATTGGAATCCAAATCAAACAATTCAATCGACGCGGCCAAGGGGGCTTGGCTGTCCTTATCCCTGACCAAACCGGTAAGCAGTGTCATCTGGTGCACCGGCATGGCTTTCTCCTTCACCTCGCTCTCCTCCTCATATGACTCCTCTTCCGCCAACAGCTGATCTTCCGCAGTGACAACAAACACCTTGTCGGATTTGAACGCGATGCAATAGATATCCTCCTCGCCATAGCCGCTCGGCTGGGCAGAAGCGTAATAGGCGCTCTTTCCATTGGCCGTGATCACAAAAGAGATATCATCACCCGGTGTATTGATGGGCAGCCCCAAATTACGGGGTTTCGTCCATTTCCCGTTCTCCAGCGTTGTGACATAAATGTCAAAACCACCCATTCCATCGTGGCCTCTGGAGCTGAAATACAGCGTTTTTCCATCCGGATGGGCGAATACGGTGATTTCATCATCAGGGGTGTTGACCACATTGCCCAAATTCTCCACATTGCGCCATTTGCCCTTTTCATTCTTCGTGACTTTGTAGATGTCGTGTCCTCCATACCCCATGTCACTGCGGTCGGAGCAGAAATAAATGGTGTTGCCGTCGTAAGAATAGGAAGCGGAGGTTTCGTGCGCTTTGGTGTTCACACATCTCGGAAGGCGTTTGGCGCAACCGAATTTGGCGCCTTTCAATTTGGACTCATACAGATCCCCACCGCGTTTTTCCTTATAGATAAGCACCTTGCTTCCATCATTCGACACCCCTTGCACGGCCATGTGACCACGCAAAATGGATCCCAGGGTCAGCACGGCCTTATTCCAGTTGGAATCCCTGCTGGAACGGTATATCATCTCCACGTATTTGCCGTCAGCGGCATAGCGCCGGTTAAGGTTGCGCCTGGTGGCGCGGCGGGAAGTGAAAAACAGCAGGCTGTCGTCCGCTGAGACGGCAGGGCCATACTCATCATACATCCCGTTGACCATAGTGTCCAAAATGTATATCTTGCACGGAATCTCCCCTCTTTTCAGCAGCGCCATGCCATTCTGGCATTCCTTGATGCGCTGGTTGGCCTTAAGGTTACCCTCGCGGCTCACCCCCGGAGTGGTAAGATACCTCCGGTAATAACGCATGGCCGGAATGAACTCGTAGCGCATCTGATGGGCATATCCCTTATAATAAACCAGGTCCGCTGCCACCAAAGAATCCAGGGCATAAGCTGTCTCCGCATAGCTGACAGCTTCCGACATTTGGCTCAATTGTTCGTAACAGCAAGCTATTTTATAATTCAATTCCGCATTTTTGGGATTGAACTTATGGGCTTTCAACAAGAAATTCACCGCTGCACGGTAATCTCCCTCATTCATAATCCTTTCGCCCATTTTCTTGTTTTTCACGGCTACCTTGTACTCCCTTTCCGTACTGTTAGGGAAGTTGGCCTTGCGGAATTCCACATTCTGTGCGAACAATCCGCAGATAATCATTTGGAAAAACAAAATAAACAAACTCTTTCTCATCCGTTTGAAATATTTATGCATTATTATTTTATTCATTACAATATTTCAGGCATTGCAGTGCCTGTTCCACACCCAAAGCGGCTGCCTTGCTCCAGTCGGCGCATGCGCCCGCATCGTCATCCAGCATTTCCTTCAGGTTGCCCCGATGCAGGTAGGCGCTACCGTAATTGTCTTTGAGGGAAATGGCTTTGTCAAAATCCGCTATGGACAAGTCGAATTGTTTCAACTTGTAATACGCAACCCCTCTGTTGTTGTATGCCAGATAAAAACCAGGGTTCCTACGTATACAGGCGCTGAAATCTTCCACAGCCTGACGATAGTTTCCTGTGTTCAAAAAGGCGATACCCCTGTTGTTCAGTGTCTGATAATAGGTGGAATCCATGGCATAAGCTATCGTATAATCGGAGATGGCCGCCTCCATGTCATCCATATTCACCCTTGCTCCCGCCCGGTTGTTATAGAAAACAGCAGATGGGGCAAGACGTATGGCTTCCGTATAGTCTGCCACCGCTTTTTCGTACTGTCCCATACGGCGGAAACAACTGCCCCGGTCGTTGTATACCTGGGCAAATTCGGGTTTCAGGGAAAGCATGCGGCTGTATATTTCCGCTGCCTGTGCGTACGCACCCGCTTTGAAACAGGCGGTTCCTTCCCGGTATAGCGCAGACAATACGCTATCCTGCGGCAAAACCTTTACCTCCGCACAAGTGTCCGACGGCTGCACCGATTGTGAAAACGACACAGAACACACTAATAATAAGCCTATTATAAACCCAGCTCGCATTTTAAGGTATACCTTCCTTAGCTTATAAAAATAAATGCAAAAATATAAAAAATATTCCACATTTTTTATGAATAAACAAAAAAAAAGAGACAAAACCCCAAAGGGGCGCTTATTCCTGACCGGGATGAAGATACAAGTCCAAAAGCCCCTGGGGAAGGGACAGCACTATGGTCCGACGGCTTCTGTCCACCTTCAGGATAAAATCGTCCACAATGGGGACAAGCACTTCCGTTCCCTCGTGATCGATCCGGAAAACAGCCTGGTGCGGGTATTCCAGCACATCCGTGCACACACCAATGACCCCTTCCTGCTCATCCTCCATTATAAAACCTTTGACCTCATGGTAATAGAAGCGGTTCCCCTCCAGCGGGGGCAGCATGGAAAGCGGCAGATACAATTCCGTGTCCACATAAGACGGGGCTTCCTCCGCCCCCACCCCCTGCAACCTGACAGCAAGACGGTACCTGCTTTTGATTTTCACCTCACTGATACTAAAAGGAATCCGCTCTTCCCCTAACTGGAGAAAAACGGATTCCAAATGGTAGTATTTTTCCGGCTCGTCCGTATCCAGACTGACCGCAAGCTCGCCTTTCAATCCGACAACTTTTGTTATCTTACCTATATAATAAAAGGCTTCGGCAGGCATGTCGGGATTAGGCTTCGGCAGGAGCTTCAGTCTCAGCAGCGGGGGCTTCAGCTTCGGCGGCAGG
>DBVK01000127.1:0-4042 GCA_002308135.1 Bacteroidales bacterium UBA1266 | reverse complement strand
TTTTTCGGCTATAGCCTGGCGCTTTTCAGCCACCACAGCGGCTTTGGCCTCTTTCACTTTGGTTTCAGCTTCCAGACGCAGCTTCATCTCCGCCCTGTTGGCATTGATAGCCGCCGTTCTGCAATCGCTCAAGCGGCGTTCCTTCTCTTCCTTCCAAGCCGCGAATTTCGCTTCGGCTTCCGTTTCGGAAAAAGCGCCCTTGGCCACACCGCCCATAAGGTGTTTTTTCATGTAAACACCCTCGTTGCGCAGCAGAGAGCGGGCGGTATCGGTGGATTCCGCACCACAATTGACCCAATACAGCGCCCTGTCAAAATTCAACACTATAGTGGCGGGGTCGGTCAGGGGATTGTATGTGCCAATCCGTTCAATGTAACGTCCATCGCGGGGTGCCCGACCATCTACTACGACAATATGGTAAAAAGGCTGGCCTTTTTTACCGTGTCTTTGTAACCTGATTTTTGTTGCCATTTGTACTTTTTTTTAATTGTTGGTTATAAAAATTTCAAGCGTGCAAAATTCGTCAAAAAATCAATACGAAACACGCTTCCCCGCATTTTTTTTAGCATACTTCCAAAAACCGCTTCGCAAAGCGTTTTGATTGCTCCCGGGAAGATGCTGTCTTTTTGCGGAATGGGAACAGCTACGCTATGTGATTGACACTAAAAACAAAAGATGGCAAATAAAACAACATGCAAGCAAAAGCTTTTGCTTTGGACCTTTCAGATGCCATAAAAGCGGGGGATTTTCAGAAGCCCCCCCATATCCAAACCGGAACATAATTTTCATCAAAGGCGGCCTTTGTATCCGTAAAGATGGTATTTTTGCGGCTGTTTTCCAAAGAGATTCAAACCATGAATGCAAGCATACTCAATATCGGAGACGAATTGCTGATCGGACAGGTGGTCAACACCAACGCGTCCTGGATGGCGCAACAGCTGACAGGATGCGGCATACACGTCCGGGAAGTCCTTACCGTTGCAGACGAAGGACAGGCTATCACCGAAGGCCTGGAGCGTTGCCTGAAAAGCGCCGATGCCGTAATGGTCACCGGCGGACTCGGCCCGACCAAGGACGATATCACCAAACACACACTCTGCAAACACTTTCACGCCCGTTTGGTGGAACATGCGGAAAGCCTGCGCAACATTGAGCGCATTTTCGCCCGCAGAGGCTACCCCATGACGGAAACCAACCGGCAGCAGGCCATGGTGCCGGACAAGTGCGAGGTGATTGTGAACGAAGTGGGCACCGCCCCCTGCATGTGGTTTGAAAAAGACGGCAAGGTGGTGGTTTCCATGCCCGGCGTTCCATCGGAAATGAAACACCTGATGCAAAACCATGTGCTTCCCCGCTTGAAAGCCCGGAACGGCCATCAATGCATTGTACAAAAGAACCTGCTGTTCCAAGGCATAGGGGAATCCTTCCTTTCGGACGCCATTGCCCCATGGGAAGAAAAGCTTCCCGCACACATCCGCCTGGCCTACCTGCCCCAGCACGGCATGCTCCGCCTGCGGCTGGCCGCCTCCGGCACGGACGAAACCGCCCTTAGGGAGGAAGTGGCGAAAGAAAGCCGCTACCTATACGATAATGTGGGTGAATACCTGGTGGGGGAAGACAAGGAATCCCTGCAAGCCATTGCCGCCGACTATCTGATCCGCTACGGCAAAACCCTCTGCACCGCCGAAAGCTGCACCGGAGGAAGCCTGGCCTCCCGCCTGACAGCCATGCCCGGCGCATCCCGCTACTACCTGGGCGGTGTGGTCGCCTACAGCAACGACCTTAAGGAGAAACTGCTGCAGGTGTCACCGGAAACGCTTGCCCGACACGGCGCTGTCAGTGAAGAAACCGTCCGGGAGATGGTTGTGCACGCGAGGGAACGGCTGGGATCGGACTTTGCTGTCGCCACCACCGGCATTGCCGGTCCAGACGGCGGAACCCCGGAAAAACCGGTCGGCACCGTATGGATAGCCGTGGCTTCCGCAAACGAAGTGCACACCCGCCTGCTGCACTGCAGCGATTTGCGTGCGCAAGTCATAGAGCGCAGCAGCAACCAAGTTTTCAATGATCTCATCCAACTTATCCGGAAAACATGTTTCAACTAATTCGCAGTCCTCAGATCATCAGCATTTTCATGCTGATTTGCTCCAACTGTTTCATGACTTACGCATGGTATGGCCATTTGAAGAACATGGCCGGCAAGGCATGGTGGATAGCCGCTCTTGTCAGCTGGGGCATCGCCCTTTTCGAATACCTGATCCAAGTGCCGGCCAACCGCATCGGCTACACCGTGTATTCGCTCCCCCAGTTGAAAATCATTCAGGAAGTGATCTCCCTGTCGGTGTTTATCCCGTTCTCCATGCTCCTGATGAACCAGCCCTTCAAGCTGAACTACCTGTGGGCGGGGCTGTGCCTGCTGGGCGCCGTCTTCTTTATTTTCAAAGCCTAATAATAGGTGATTTCCCGTGTGGTTACCTGAAGGTTGATGCCATCGTAATCCACTTTCTCCGTCCAGTTCCCCTCCGCGTCATACTGCCGGTAAAATGTACGGAAATCCGTGTCCCCGAATTGGTTCCGCACATACAGCAAACGGCCTTTGCGGTCGTAGCGGTAGCGTTTCTGCTGTTTTATGCGGCCATCCTGAGAAACCTCCTTCACCAGACGATGGCGGCAGTCATAGGTGTATTCCCGGTGTTTGTCCACGGAATCCGGAAGATGGACAGTGGATTCCGACAGGATACGTCCGGAAGCGTCAAAACGGCAACGGTAGTCCCATTGTTTTTTCCCGCTTTTTTCCGTGTACTGTATGCGCACGGCATGGCCCTTCGCATCATAGGTGTATCGCTTGGTGTAGGCGACATTGTATTTGTACGGGTTCCGCAAGGACTCCTCTTTCAGCAAGCGTTTCAGGGAGTCGTAGGTGTATTTTACCCTGGAAATCTCCACATACTGGCGGTTATAGGTTACCTCCTCCAGCAGCAGCTTGTCGTGGTAGCGGTACACGGTCTCGCAGAACAGGCCGCCGGTATCGTCGTACTGCCGGGCATGGGAAAGCTGCCCTATAATATTGTAAACAAACTCCTCCCGACCCTGAGGCACCCCTCCTGCACCCCAATAGCAGGCGCGCAAGCGGTGAGCGGCGTCAAAGGCGAAGGAATCGTACTGGTCCCGGTATGGCGTTTGCTGGAAAAGACGGCAGACGGTCATCCGGCCGGAAGTGTCAAAACGGTATTCGCTGAATCCGGTGAGTGCGGTTTTTTCCGCATAAAGCAGCTTCAAACCATCTACTTGGAAACGATGGGAAAGGTAAACGGTCTCCTTGATTTGGCCTATCTTTCCGTTCAACGCCATGGAAGCCAGGTCGCGCACCTTTCCCTCCTGGGCACGGGCACGGGCAGGGGAAAGCAGCAGACAAAGCAGGGAAAGCAGCAGCCAGCTTCGCGCCTTCATCAGCGGGCCTCCTCCTTGTAGGCCAGACTGCGACGGTATTCCTTCTCCTTCAGAGTCTCGCGCTTGTCGTACATCTTCTTGCCACGGGCAACGGCTATCTCCAGTTTGGCGTAACCGCTCTCACTGATGAAAAGCTGGGTGGGAATGACCGTAAAGCCCTTTTCATTCAGCTTGGACTGTATTTTCCGCAATTCGCGCTTGGTAAGCAGCAGTTTGCGGTCCCGCTTGGGATCGTGGTTGTTGTAACTTCCCGCCTTGTATTCGGAAATGTGCAGCCCCCTCACCCATAATTCATTCTGTATAAAAAGACAATAGGCATCCGTCAAATTGGCCTTTCCGGCACGTATGGCTTTGATTTCCGTACCGGCCAGCACCATGCCCGCCGTGTATTTGGTGGAGAGGAAATATTCGAACTCCGCCTTGCGGTTCTTTATATTGACCGGTCCCTGCCGCTTTTGCTGTGCCATTATTTTTCCGCCGCCTTATTATTTTTGAAATTGGCCAGGCCCTCGTTCAGGAAATCCACAAAATGCTGGACATTACGGTCGTATTGGTGGTTTTTCCCCGTCAGCACCTTTCCGTCAGCATCCAT